>JAFGOQ010000159.1 GCA_016926405.1 Bacteroidales bacterium | reverse complement strand
TAGCATGAAAAATTAGGTTGTACTCCGTATCTGAGATCTTCTCGGTGGAGTATTTCCACGAAACATGATCAACAGGTTGGGCCGATGCTGTAAAGATTAAAGCAACCGAAAACAACAGTAACGATATTAGTCTTTTCTTCATAATGTAAATAAATTGTTAGTTCTTTATTTTGATGGTCTCAAAAATAGGATAATTTTTAAAAACCAAAGCATAAAAAAAAATAGATATTTATATTAATAGATATGTCGAGTGATTTTTAACAAAAATTAAAGTTCTTGTTTTTTTCAAATCAATACTTACAATGTTTTCGTTATTATATTTTGGCTCGAAAAAGGCAATTATATTAATCACATTGGTTTGATACCATATTTAGTGAATTACTGTTGATTTAGTATAATACAGAAATAGCCCGAAGCAAAACATCGGGCTATTTCTATATCTTCTGAATAAAATTTACTTTTTACGGCTACGTTTAACCAATTTAAGTTTTGCTGTAAGGAATATCCAACTAAGAATAAAACAAACTATAGTAATAACAATTAGAGAATAAATATGAAATGATGCATCTGACATTGTTCCACCCATAAATGCAACTCTACGGAATATCTCTAAATAGTGTGTCAAAGGTATTACACTAGCAAAAGCACTAATAGCTTTTGGCATTAAATAAAGAGGCCAAGTATATCCACTTAACACAAAACTTGGTGCAGCTATTATCATAAGTATCTCTGTTGCCTTAAGCTGATTAGGCACAACAATACTCACCATTATTCCCATAAATATTAGCGACAATGTAAACAATACCGATGGTATAAAAGTGTCGATAAATGTTCCCGAGAAAGGTATCTTAAATATGGGAAACATTATTGCAACAACTAACCAAACTAGTGTTCCAAGAATGATAAATGGCAAAGCTTTAAGTCCAATCATTTGCAATGCACTATACTTATGCTTTAAGATATGTATTATGGTACGTTTCTCGAATTCACGAGCAAAGGCCAAAGCAACTGCTAACAAAAATACTTGCTGAATAATTGTACCCACCATACCTGGCCATAAAAAGGTCATATAGTTACCACTCTCATTATAAAAACGAGTGTAATTAACCGAGAAAGGCTGAAAATCATCCATTGCAAATTGCGGAGTATTTCCTTTTTTCTTAAGAGCTTCAATTTCAATACCAGCATTAATAACCCCAAAAACCACCTGCAAAGCTTTTGCCGAATAGTTAGCAGTTAATATGTTTGTTGTATTAATGTCGACGTTAATCTCTGGACTACGTTTCATAAGTAAGTTAGCCTCAAAACCATCAGGAATAGTAACCAAGGCACAATATTTATCTTGCTTAAAATCCTTATCAACATTTGCTACAGAGTATCTCAAATCGCTAATTTCTAATGCTGTATTATCGTTAATTGCATCAAGAACCTTAGCACTCATAGGAGAGTTATCTAAATCGACAACCATAACAGGAAGGTCGTCGGCCTGCCCCTTTTCGTATATGAATCCAAAAAGCACTCCATAAAAGATTGGTGCAGCAAAAAATATTGCCATCACAACCTGATTAGAGAAAATCATTCTGAATTCGCGTTTTAATAAACTTAAAAAAGTCTTCATAATAATATGTTTTTAGACAATATTTGGAATCTATTTAACCGATAATATTGCTGTAGACTCGTTAAGAATATCTGATAACTGTTGATTATTATTTGGTGAAACTTTTACCTCGTAAATAGCTTCGTCAAGAGTATAATTAGGATAAGCACTCGATTTTTTTGCATAACGAGGAAGCTGAATTACTTTCAAAATCTCACCTTCAATTGTTCTATCGTTAAACGGAAGAATAACATTCACCTGATCGCCTTTTTTAAACTCTCCTATTCTACTCTCGGGAATTGTAAATCGGAAATATAACGATGAATTTTCGTAAGCTGTAAAAAGAGTATAACCAGGTAAAGCAAGCTCTCCTTGTCGTAAGCTAATAGTTTGTATCTCCATATCTTTTGGAGCAATAACAAAACGTTCGTTATAAGCAACAGTAGCCTCTTCAACAGCACCTTCAGCACGCATCATCTGACCGTAGGCCATTTTTACTTTTTCGTCGCGAACACCAGAATTAGCCTCTTCGCGTTCTGCCTCAACAGCTTCAAATTGAGCCTTAGCACCTTGATACTTCATATAAACCTCGTCGCGTTTTTGCGAAGAAACTAATGAGTCTACATATAAACTTTCGATACGATTATACGATTTTTGTGCAAAATCAAATTGCTCTTTTAAAGCATTATATTTAGCATTAATCTGCTTTAATTGGTTAGCAGTAGCACCGTTTAAAGCCATTTGGTATTGTGCCGAAGCAGCATACAAAGCACCCTTTGCCTGCTTTAACTTTGCTGCAACTTCTGGAATATCTAAAACTGCAAGAGTATCTCCTTTAGAAACAACAGATAGTTCGGTAACACGATTTTCGATAACTCTACCTGGCATTTTTGATGCTACAGATACAACTTCTCTTTTTGCTTTACCAACATTCTGGTTTTTTGCATTCTCGCCGCACGAAACCAAAAATAGGCTAACTACTAATAATGGTAATAATATACGTTTCATATGTTTTTTTTATTTTTTACAGCAAAGTCTCAAATTAAGTATAAATAACTTAGCTCATCTGCTACTTAGCGTTGTACTTTTTATTTGTTATACTATTTAACTAACTCGTTGAATCGCTCTATGTTTAACTGACCTGTTGCCTCCATTAAATCTAATGTCTTTTGACGCTGATCTAATACAGCCTGAAGATATTCTAACTCCGACTTCTGAACATCTGTTTCAGCCTCTAATCGCTCCGATATTTTAATTAAACCTTCGCGATATTCTTTAATGCTTATCTTCAAATAATGAGCAGACTCTTTACTAATCTCTTCTTTTACGGCCACCTGCTCTTTTGCTACATTGTAGTCAACGTATGCTTTTGAATAGTAAACATTAAGAAGTTCTTTTGCATTGTCAAGATCGTTATTTGTTTGAAGCAACTCTAATTTAGCCTTTTTTGATTCGTGATGAGTGTGAAAGCCATCGAATATTTCCCACTGTAAACCAACACCTACAATATTTGTTGGATACATCTCGGCACTAATTCCACCAGTTCTGTTTTCGGTAATCTTAGAGTAACGATGAGTACCTAAAGCCACCACTTTGGGTAAGTAACCCGAATATGTCGACTTTAATTTATATTTTGTTGCAGTAACCTTCTCTTGCAAAGCAGCAATCTCGGGTCTGCTCTCGGCAGTCGATCCATTGCTAGCATATTGCCACTCATTAAAATCTAACTTAGTAGAATTTATAGTCTCTTTATCTAAACCTGTAAGCTGGCTTAATCTGATAAGAATAATCGATTTTTGTCCTCTTAGTTCAATTCTTTTCGACTCTAATTGCAACGAAGAAATTTTTATTTTACGTACATCAAACGAAGTTATTAATCCTTCAGATAATGCTTTCTCGGCAGCTTTACGCTCTTCGTCCAAACGCTTCGAACTAAGTTCTAAAACTTTCTCGGCCTGACGAACAACGGCCAAACGGTCGAAAAACAGAACAGTCTCTTTAATTACTTTCGACTCTTCTACTTTTACCATTTCCGACTGAGCATTTGCTTTATGCTGTAAAGCTTTCATTCCGTATGTAGCCTTAAGACCAGTAAACAAAACCCAAGTTGCCGAAACTCCTGCATCGAAAATATGCGCTCCATCAAGATGATAATTAGTATGATAATCACCATCATAAGGTAACATTGTTAAAACATTAGGTATTGAATAGTCTGCCTTTAAATATGTTTTAGCAAATGCATATTCTCCACTTACCGAAACTTTCGGTAAAAACACATTTCTAACAATTTGACGCTCGATTTGAGTTTTCGAAACATCCATCTTACTGTTCGACACAGAGTAGCTATTGTCTATTGCCTTTTTTACATAAACACCAAAATCAGATATCTGCAATGTATCCGATTGCGCATAAACTCCACCCAAAATCAAAAGCGACAACATTATTAATGTTACTCTTTTCATATTCTTCTAAATATTTATTATGACTTACTTACAATTAATAAAACAGAGACCATTACGAGGTGAACTCTAGTTCATATTTTTGTGCAAATATATATAATGCAAATATTCTTTTCGAATATTTTTGCTTTTTATTCGAAACAAATAATCCTATATTTTATCAACAAGGCATAGACATTGAGTAACATCTGCTTTATATAAGCAAAACACAATATTTTTACATAAACAATCACTCTACAACAACCTTTTTAGTTTATCTTTGTTAGTTCACATTTATTACTAATAAAGTTAAACTAATCCCTTTGAAAGGATCAAAAATATTAAATCATGAAGAAACGAGTACTTGTATTAACAGGAGGAGGCGATTGCCCTGGACTAAATGCCGTTATTAGAGCTATTGTTAAAAGAGCATCGCAAGAGGATAATTGGGAAGTTGTTGGTAGTATTCAATCGTTTGATGGAATTCTTCGCGAACCAAAAGAGATAACTATACTTGACGAAAAAGCTGTTTCTGGTATACACTTCAGAGGCGGTACAATTATAGGAACCACAACAAAAGGAGGACCTTTTGAATGGCCAGTAAAAAAAGACGACGGTACTTGGGAGTTTATAGACCGCTCAGACGAAATGATTGAAGAGTTAAAAAAGATGGGTATCGATGCTGTTATAAGTATTGGTGGCGACGGATCGCAGCGCATATCTAAGGCTCTACAAGAAAAAGGTCTTAACATTATTGGTGTTCCAAAAACTATTGACAACGACCTTTCGGCAACCGATTTTACTTTTGGTTTTCAAACAGCGGTACAAATAGCAACCGAAAGTGTAGACAAGCTGGTTACAACAGCAGCAAGTCATAACCGAGTTATGATTATGGAAGTTATGGGACGTGAGGCTGGTTGGATTGCTCTTCACTCGGCTATTGCAGGTGGTGCCGAGGTTTGTATTATACCCGAAATACCTTACGATGTAAATAAAATTTTAGATAAAATTAATCAACGATTCGACTCTACAGGCAAAGGTTTTGCAAATATTGTTATTGCCGAAGGTGCTATGCCTATTAATGGCGACACTGTTCACCGATCGAGCAACGAGGTTGGCTATAAAAACAAAATTTTTGGTGGAATAGCATATAAGCTGCAAGAGCAACTTTTTGATGCAGGAATGCAATGGGATTCGCGAGTAACTGTTCTTGGACACCTTCAACGTGGTGGTGTTCCAACAGCTTACGATAGAATTCTGGCTTCGGAGTTTGGTGTTAAAGCTTTTGAAATGGTTCTTGAAAAAGATTTTGGTAAAATGGTAGCTTATCGCCATCCAAATATTATTTCGGTTCCGTTTGACGAGGCAATAAGCAAGTACAATCTAGTTGATCAAAACTCGTACTTAGTTAAAACAGCTCGCGGATTAGGTATTAATCTAGGCGACTAAATATCATAAAAAAAAAGAGGTTCTCTTGGAACCTCTTTTTTTTATGGTCATTCCTAACTTGCTTCTAAAACTACTTTACACTCTTCATAAAATAGTTCACAATAAAGAAATACAACAAAAAGCCTAAAGCTATGCTCACCATAAAAATACCATAAGGTAAAACACTTTGGTAAGTAAAGAATTCAGGATTATCGACCTTTATAAAATCCATAACAATAAGACCTATTCCACCAAAAAGAGCTATTAAACCCCACTTTAATGCAGGCAAACGTCCCGTATTCGCTCCATCTGAATCAATACCAACATGCGATTCCAAAATACTCGCTTTGTCAAAATGCCCGGCTTTAATAAGCTTACGCTTTAAGAAAAACGATGTAAACAGTTTAAAAATCATAAAGATTCCATAAAAAACGGCGATTGTAATAAATAATTCTTGCATAATATTTTTTTTTAAGTTTTAAAATCATTTCCCATAAGACACCCTCTTCAAAAAAAAGGTTGCAAT
>JAFGOQ010000158.1 GCA_016926405.1 Bacteroidales bacterium | reverse complement strand
GCGACATTGTCTTGGGCTAATGCTAAACTGTGCAAATCTTCGCGACAATGTCTTGAGCTAATGCTAGACTAAATTTTCTTCGCGACAGTGTCTTGAGCTAATGCTAAACTGTGCAAATCTTCGCGACAATGTCTTGGGCTAATGCTAGCGTAGAAATTCTATTATTAAAAAGTATTATTGTTAACAAAGGTTATAATAATGAGTTGTTTGGTAAATAAAAATAAAATTCATTCATTTTCTTCTTAAACTTTTTGTAAAATTGCCCATCTAACATTCCCTTTGATATAATTAACAAAGCAAAACAAATATTTTACAAATGAAACTAACAATTAAAATGGCAGCACTAACAGCTGTGGTAGCTCTTGCCGGGTGTAATACGCAGCCCGAGCCCAAAGGAGTTGACAAAGCAAATATGGACTTAACGGTGAGTCCAAGCGACGATTTTAACCAGTATGCCAATGGTGGATGGATGGCAGTAAATCCTATTCCAAACGATAAAGCTCGTTTTGGTTCTTTCGATGTTTTGGCTGACGAATCGCAGAAAAAAGTTAAAGAACTAGTTGAGGCTACTACAAAAGGCGAGCAAGACAACGAAATTGCTAAGAAAATTGGTACGTTCTACTCTCTTGGGATGAACGTTGAAAAGGTGAATAACGAAGGTTTTGAACCTATTAAACCATTATTAGAACAAGCTAAATCAATAAATAATACCGACGATCTTACAAATGTTGTAGCATCGTTTCATTTAAAAGATATCTCTGCAATTTTTAGTTTGTTTCCTACTCAGGATGCTAAAAATAGTGAGATGGTTATAGCTCAGGTAAATCAAGGAGGTTTAGGATTAACAGACAGAGACTACTACTTTGCCGAAGGCGAAAGAGCCGAAAATATGCGCAAAGCTTATGTTGCAATGGTTGAGAATGCTTTTGTTCTTACAGGTAACACAAAAGAGGCAGCTGCAGAAATGTCTAATACAGTTATGTCAATAGAGACTAAGCTAGCCGAATTATCTATGACTCGTCTTCAGGAGCGCGATCCGCATGCTACCTACAACAAAACAACTATCGAGGAGTTAACTAAAATGGCTCCAGATTTTGGATGGAACAACTATTTTCAATTAATGGGCATTAACAACTTGTCATATCTTAATGTTGCTCAGGTAAAATTTGTTGAAGGCTTTAATAACATGCTAAAAACAGTTTCGTTAAACGACTGGAAAGTATATCTACAGTGGAAAGTTATTAATAACACTTCTGGATACCTTAGCGATGCTTTTGTTGACAATAGCTTTAACTTCTATGGTAAAGAGCTTATGGGCGCTCAAGAGAATCGTCCTCGTTGGAAGCGTGTTTTATCGAACACAAACGGAGCGTTAAGCGAGGCTATTGGTCAGCTTTTTGTTGCTAAATATTTCCCACCAGAGGCTAAAGAGCGTATGATTAACCTTGTTGACAATCTGAAAAAATCGTTTGCTGCAAGAATCGATAACCTTGACTGGATGAGCAATCAAACAAAAGTTAAAGCTAAAGATAAGCTTAACTCAATTGTTGTTAAAATTGGTTATCCCGATGAGTGGAGAGACTACTCTGCTCTTGAAGTAAAAGAAGATTCGTATTTAATGAATGTATTACGTGCTAACGAATTTAATAACAGATACTATTTAGCACAAATTGGCAAGCCAGTAAACCGCAAAGAGTGGGGTATGTCGCCACAAACAGTAAATGCATATTATAATCCAGGAATGAACGAAATAGTTTTCCCAGCGGCTATTCTTCAGCCTCCTTTCTTTAATATGGAAGCCGACGATGCAGTTAACTATGGTGCTATTGGTGTAGTTATTGGTCACGAAATGACTCATGGATTCGACGATCAAGGAGCTAAATACGATAAATTTGGTAATCTAGAGAGCTGGTGGACAGCAGAAGATACAGAGCGTTTTAATCAACGTACAGAGGTTCTTGTTAACCAATTTAATAACTATGTTGTTCTTGATTCTTTACATGCCGATGGTGAGCTTTCTCTTGGCGAAAATATTGCCGATTTAGGAGGTTTAAATATTTCGCTTGAAGCATTCTACTTAACAGATCAGTACAAGCAAAATCAAGGATACCAAGGGTTCACTCCAATGCAACGTTTCTTCTTAGGATATGCTCATATTTGGGCGCAAAATATTCGTGATGCAGAAATTGTACGTCGTACTAAAGAAGATGTTCACTCATTAGGAAGACTTCGTGTTAACGGACCACTTCCAAATATGCCTGAATTTATTGAAGCATTCGATATTAACGAAAACAGTAAAATGTATCTTCCAGCCGAGTCGAGAGCAAAAATATGGTAGAAGATATTAAACAATAAATAATTAAAGCCATTCAGTGTATTCTGGATGGCTTTTTTTATGCTATTTGAGTACAGTAAGTATTACTATATAAGTTGTAATATTCAGGTAAAAGAAAAGGGGAACAATCTGAAATAGTTCCCCTTTTATATGATTTTTAAAAAATAGTATTCTTACTTACTCTATAAGTTTTGCAGTTTCAATTTGTGAAAACATCATCTGAATAGCTTTATCAATAGTCTCTAACTCCGATAAAATAGACTCTTTCTTATCGTTAAATTTATCTTTTAAATTTTCGAATAAGTTCTTATAATATTTGTGTCCGTCGTTAAGGTTTTTAGCAAAATTATTAAGATACTTCTGCTGTTTCTTAGTCATTTCGTCCTTAGTATCTTCAAAAACACTCTTAAGGTAATCTAAGTAGATATTAAGTTCTTTAACAAAGATATTAGGTCTGTCGGTGCGCGAAATCATATTGTCGCGACCATAAATATGATCAATCATATTTTTTAACGACATTTTTTTCGAGAAGTAAGCCATATTTGGACCAGGGCAAACAGATACACCATCAGCTTCTTCTTCTTTAACTACACCATGAGCAATTAAAGCCGAAGTTCCTAATCCAACGCAAATACAAGCTTTGTCTACAATTTTATTATAACGTTTCTTATACAAATTGGCAGGCAAATTCATTTTGTCAAGCTCTTCAATTTTCTTCTTCTGATAAGCTCTCGATGCAGTACATTGTCCACGATCGTCGAATTCACGATAAAGGGCAAGGAAACTTTGAGTGCATTTAGCTCCAGGTTTACCTTTTTTAATAAGCTCTTCTTTAAGAATATCTTTAGTGTTTCCTCTAACATTATTAAAAGGAACACCAACTGGCGATATGTTACTTAAATAAAGATCTTTCTCTTTAGCATTGGCAAGAAGCTCAATAGTACTTTCGTCAATAGAAGTAGCCTCGGGAACAAGAAGAAAAGGAGTACCCCAGCCAATTGAATCAACATCGTAATAGTCTAATAAGAAATTATGTTCTTCGGAAGTACCAACACCACCTTGAGCACTGAATTTAATAGGTAGAATATCTGTTGGGATAGTTCTTCCTTTGTCTTGTAGTGCTTTTATTATTGTTTGGTGAAGAGTCTCTTTTAATTCTTGACGTTTATCTTTGAATTCCGAAAGAATAGGTCCCATAAGATAACCATCGCTAGCAAAAGCATGGCCACCGCAGTTCAATCCCGATTCTATTCTGTATTCCGAAACCCAGATGCCTTTTTTAGCAAGCATAAGTCCTTGTATTAAGGCCGATCTGTAATCGCTAACTTTAAGAATCACCTTTTTCTTTATAAATCCATCGATATTGGCATAAAAATCTTCGAAGTCTTCCATGTAGGTAAACAAACGAGGATTCATTCCTGCCGAAAGAACAATAGACGAGTTTAAGTCACTTTGGGCATAGCCTCTTAAGGCTGCATGAGTATTATTGTATTCTATTGGCAATTGTTTACCATCGCGATAGTTCTCGCGATCGGTTTTTGTCATAATATTTACATCAATACTTCCAATGTGAAGCTTATCTTTAATTTTGTTCACTATTTCGGTGAAACTAAGTGTACTTGCAGACAATTTATTGAACTCCTGCTTTAAAGTTGAGCTATCTGGAAGAAGATTAAAGTATTCTTTAAACTCACGACTTTTTTCAACAGTAGCGTTTTTAAGTTCCTCAAATTTCTTTTCAACAAGATTGTTTACCATATTTAAATATGAAGTAATTCGTTTTGCACGAAAATCATCTGTTTTATTGGTAATTTCTTGGTAAGGTAATTTGTTGTTGTTGCAGTAAACTTTTCTAATTTTTTCAATTAAGATATCATCACCTAAAGATAGGACAGAATCTATACCTAGATGCGCTGTCTTTATTGGCGTATCAAGTGTAAATCCAATTCCCATAATAGGTATATGAAAAGAGTGTGCTTTGGTCATTTTTGTTGTTTTTTACTCTGTAATAAAAAGAGCTGTTTTTAATTAGTTATAGTTTGTTGTATGTTTTTTAACGTTAAAATATAATATCCTTTTATGCTTGTAAAAAGCTGTTTGTATTAGTTTATATCGCCACGAATATACTCATTTTAAAACTGTGCAGGCCTACGAATGGTCAAATACTGCTAATAATGGTCTTTAATTTAACCTTTTTTTCGAAATGTATCTATATTCATCTATTTAAATGTCTTATCTGTTAAAAAATCAGTTTTTTTATAGGCTTTTCTAGTCTTTATGAGTGAGTGAATAAAGATTACCACTTCTTAATTTTTTTTAACGTTTATTAACAGCAATACGTCGTCTTATTTGTCAATTTTGTAAATGCATATAGCAAAGTGCAAAATGTATAACAAATTATAAGCTATTATAAAACCAATTAAATATGAGTGTAGAATTAAATATCAGAGAATTAAACGAAAAAATACAGAAGGAAAGTTCGTTTGTAGAGATGATCAACTTAGAAATGGAGAAAGTTATTGTTGGTCAGAAGCATTTAGTTGAAAGTCTTATGATAGGTTTATTGTCGAATGGGCATATCCTGTTAGAGGGTGTTCCTGGTTTGGCAAAAACATTAGCCATTAATTCGCTAGCCGAAACAATCGAAGCTAAATTCAGTCGTATTCAGTTTACTCCCGATTTGCTTCCTGCCGACCTTGTGGGAACAATGATATATAGTTTAAAGAACGAAGATTTTACAGTAAAGAAAGGTCCGATTTTTTCGAATTTCATTCTTGCTGATGAGATTAACCGATCTCCTGCAAAAGTTCAGTCGGCTCTGCTTGAAGCAATGGCCGAGCGTCAGGTTACAATTGGCGATACTTCATATAAATTAGACGATCCTTTTCTTGTAATGGCTACTCAAAACCCTCTTGAGCAAGAAGGTACTTATCCTTTGCCAGAGGCTCAGGTTGACCGTTTTATGCTTAAGGTAGTTATTGATTATCCTAAGAAAGAGGAGGAGAAACTTATTGTTCGTCAGAATATTGCTAAAGTATTTCCTACGGTAAATAAGATATTAAAACCTCAGGATATTATCAGTGCACGTGAAGTTGTTAAAGATGTTTATGTTGACGAGAAAATTGAGCGCTATATTATAGATATTATTTTCGCTACTCGTTTTCCAGAGGATTACGGATTAGAGAATCTGCAAAATATGATTTCTTATGGAGGATCGCCTCGTGCATCGATAAGTTTAACAATGGCAGCTAAGGCGTATGCTTTTATTAAGCGTCGTGGTTATGTTGTTCCCGAGGATGTTCGTGCTGTTTGTCACGATGTGTTGCGTCACCGTATTGGATTAACATACGAGGCCGAAGCCGAAAATTTAACAACCGAAGATATTATTACCGAAATTCTTAATAAAGTTGAGGTACCGTAGTAATTAGTTATTGTGAAAGGGTAGAGGCATAGAATATTTTGCCTCTACGACAAATATTAACAAAAACAATTATTTATGGACGCTACAGAACTACTAAAAAAAGTACGAAAGATTGAGATTAAAACCCGCGGTTTGTCTCGTAATATTTTTGCTGGCGAATACCATAGTGCCTTTAAAGGTCGAGGTATGGCTTTTAGCGAGGTTCGCGAATATGGTTATGGCGACGATGTTCGTAGTATCGACTGGAATGTAACTGCTCGTTTTAATAAACCTTATGTTAAGATTTACGAAGAAGAGCGTGAAATGACAGTTATGCTTCTTATTGATGTCAGCGGGTCGAACGATTTTGGTACTCATAACGATTTAAAAAAGAATGTTATGACTGAGATTGCAGCTGTGCTTTCATTCTCGGCAATTCATAACAACGATAAAATAGGTGCTATATTATTTTCCGATACTATCGAGAAATTTATACCTCCTAAGAAGGGAAAAACACATACGCTGCGAATAATTCGCGAGCTTTTAGATTTTACACCTAGAAGTAATAAAACCGATATTACCGAGGGGCTTCGATATCTTACCAACGTAATAAAAAAACGTTGTACAGCTTTTTTAATCTCCGATATGATTGATTATAAAGGAGAAGGGTTTATGCCAGCATACGAAGATGCATTAAAAATAGCTGCAAAAAAGCACGATTTAGTTGTTCTGCGTATGTTCGATCCTCGCGAGCAGGATATTGAATCGTATGGATTACTTAGAATAACCGATGCCGAATCAGGTGAAGATATGTGGGTTGATACATCGAGTAAGAGAGTGCAGAAAAACTATCGTAAATGGTGGGATGGCGCTCAGCGCTCGGCACAAGAGGCGCTTAAGAAATTTGGTGTAGATAATATTGAAATATCTACTGCCGACGACTATGTTAAGCCTCTTATGAAATTATTTAAAAAACGAGCTTAAGGATTATGATTAACAAGATAAAATATAGTCTAATAATTTTGCTTTTAGCTGTTTTGCCAACTATTAAAGGGCAAACAACAGCGCCAGAAGCTTCATTAGATAGCACACTTTTACTTATTGGCGATCAGGTTAAACTAGACTTAAAACTAGAGATAGGCAGAGGAACACAGGTGCTTTTTCCTATGTTTGGAGACACCCTTATTAAAGGTGTTGAGGTTTTAAACTCGTCGCTTATTGATACAGTGTTCTTAAAATCGGGGCGTATGATTTTAAGTCAACGACATGTTATAACCTCTTTTGATACTGGTATGTATGTAATTCCTCGTCTGCCTGTTTTTGTTAAAGAGGGAAGCAAGGTTGATACCCTTTTTTCGAATATGTTAGCAATGAAAGTGGTTACTCTTAAGGTAGATACTGCTAAAGCAATTTTCGATATTAAGCCACCTATTCAAAAGCCTCTTGTGTTTTCAGAGATAGCTGTTCCTGTTTTTGGTGGTCTTATAGCTTTACTTATTATTGCTATTGGTATTTTTATGTATATCCGATACAAAAAGAATAAACCAATTTTTAAACGCGAAAAGCCAAAAGAGCCTGCTCATATTATTGCTTACCGTGAATTGAGTAGTTTAAAGCAAGAGAAACTTTGGCAAAAGGGCGAATTAAAAGAGTATTACACTCGTTTGACTGATATTTTTAGAATTTATATCGAGGATAGATTTAATGTATACGCTCTAGAGCAAACATCGGATCAGATTATTAATTCATTGGTTAATTTAAATGAGTTCGATAAGAAAACAATTAATAAGATTAAGGATCTGTTATTTTGGTCCGATTTAGCAAAGTTTGCAAAGGCTATTCCTGGACCTGACGATAACATTATAAATTATAAGACTGTAAAGGAGTTTGTTGATGCTACTAAATTGATTATTGAAGATCAAAAAGAGAATAAAACTGAATCTTCAGAAGATATTATTGCAGAGGAATTAATAGATAGAAAGGAGGTGAATAATGGATAAGATAATATTTGCTAATCCAGAGTACTTCTATATTGCTCTTGTTCTTGTGCCAATGATAGTTTGGTACATATTTAAAAATAGGACAGCTAGTGCAGGTATAAAGCTTTCTTCAATAAAAGGTTTTCAACAGACAAAAACTAGCTATAAAGTAATTATGCGTCACTCTTTGTTTGTTTTGCGTTGTCTAGCAATTTTATCGTTAGTGGTTGCTATTGCGCGTCCACAAAGCGACGATAGCTGGGACGAGAAGTCGACTGAGGGAATAGATATTATGTTGGCACTCGACATTTCGAGTAGTATGTTAGCCCAAGATTTTCAGCCTAACAGAATTGAGGCAGCTAAGGATATTGCTGTTCGCTTTATTTCTGGACGAGAAGAGGATAGAATTGGTCTTGCCATTTTTGCTGCAGAGAGTTTTACTCAATGTCCATTAACCGATGACCATGCTACTCTTATAAATCTTTTTCAAGAAATTGAGAGTGGTATCTTAGAAGATGGTACAGCTATTGGAATGGGGCTTTCAACGGCAGTTAACCGATTAAAAGAGAGTAAGGCAAAAAGTAAGGTTATTATTCTTTTAACTGATGGAGAGAATAACCGAGGGGCTATCGATCCGCTTACTGCAGCCGAGATTGCAAAAACCTTCGGGATAAGAGTTTATACTATTGGTGTTGGAACTATAGGACAGGCTCCGTATCCTTTTCAAACACCTTTTGGAATACAATTACAACCTGTTGAGGTGAAAATTGATGAGCCTACATTAAAACAGATTTCCGAAATAACTGATGGCGCTTATTTTAGAGCTACCGATAATAATAAACTTATTGAGGTTTATAAAGAGATCGATAAACTAGAGAAGACAAAAATTGATGTTAAGCATTTTAGTAAAGTAGATGAGAGATATTTGCCTTTTGCACTTCTGGCAGGAATTATTCTTCTTTTAGAGATACTATTGAGACATACAATTTTTAGACGAATACCTTAAATCATAAGAAAATGTTCAGATTTGCCAATATAGAATTACTATACTTACTAGCCGCTGTGCCTGTTTTTGTTGTGCTTTTTTGGATTGCGCTTCGTCGTAAGAAAAAAATGCTTGGCAGGTTTGGCGATATTAATATCATAAAACAATTAATGCCCGACTCATCGTCTGAGCGCCCAATAATAAAGTTTATTTTTATTCTGCTTGCATATATTTCGTTGGTAATTGCTATAGCCCGACCTCAGTTTGGCTCTCAATTAAAAGAGGTAAAGCGCGAAGGAATTGAGATTGCTATTGCTCTTGATGTGTCAAATTCTATGCTTGCTGAAGATATTAAGCCAAATCGACTAGAGAAGGCCAAACAGGCTATTTCGCGTTTAATAAGTCGTTTACAAAGCGACAAAGTTGGATTAATTGTTTTTGCTGGAGATGCATACACTCAGGTTCCTATGACAACCGATTACGTGTCGGCAAAAATGTGGCTATCGTCGGTTAATACCGAAATTGTTCCAAAGCAGGGTACTTCAATTAGTTCGGCAATTGAATTGGCATCCAAATCATTCTCGCCAGATTCAAAAGCATCAAAAGCTGTTATAATTATTACTGATGGCGAGAATCACGAAGACGATGCAATTGATGCAGCAAAAAAAGCTGCCGAGCAAGGAATACTTATTTATACTATCGGAATTGGCGACCCTAAAGGAGCCCCAATTCCAATGACATCAGAGAGCGGTGTTACCGATTTTAGAAAAGATTCAGAGGGAAACACAATTATTTCGAAACTAAACGAGACTATGTTACAGGATATTGCTGTTGCCACTGGAGCAGTATATTCAAGAGCCAATAGTGTTAGTTTTGGTTTGAACTCCGTTCTTGACGATATGAAAAGACTAAACAAAGCAGAGGTTAAAACAAAAGTATACTCGGCATATAACGACCAGTTTCAGTATATCCTTGGATTTGCTCTGTTTTTCTTGTTGTTTGAGTTTGTAATATTAGAGCGAAAAAACAGATATCTAAAAAATATCAACCTTTTTAAATAGATTAATCATGAAGAAGACAGCCTTATTAATATTTATTATTCTTGCGGGTTTTGTGACTGTTTATGGTCAGAAAGAGCGTAAGATTATTCGAAAAGGAAATGGCATGTATGAGAAGGAGGCTTTTGATAAGTCAGAGATAATGTATCGAAAGGCTTTAGATGTCTCGCCACTGTCAAA
The DNA here is from genome assembly GCA_016926405.1 of Bacteroidales bacterium. Classification (GTDB taxonomy): domain Bacteria; phylum Bacteroidota; class Bacteroidia; order Bacteroidales; family UBA6680; genus UBA6680. The sequence goes on along the minus strand of JAFGOQ010000158.1, from coordinate 9,645 downwards.
AGATAGTGAGTTTAACCTTGGCGATGCCCTTTTTAAACAAGGTAAATACGAGGAGTCGGCAAAACAATTCCAAGAGCTTGCAACCAAAGAAACCAATAGTGAGAAGTTAGGGGCTATTTATCATAACCTAGGTAATTCGCTGCTTATGAATAATAAGCTTGAAGAGAGTATAGAGGCTTATAAACAGGCTCTTAAAAAGAGTCCTAATGATATGGCTACGAAATATAATTTGGCTTATGCTCAGAATAAGTTAAAACAGCAGCAAGATCAGAAAAGCCAGCAGAACAAAGACCAGAATAAGGATAATAAGGACAACAAGGACAACAAGGACAAACAAGATCAAAAAGACCAAGATAAAAAGGATCAGAATAAGAATGATCAGGACAAAGATCAGAAAGACAAAAAAAATTCTGACGATAAAAAAGATCAGCAGAAAGATAAAAAGGAGGATAAGCAACAGCAACCTCAGCAAACAAAACTTTCGAAAGAGGCTGCCGATAGAATCTTAAAGTCTATTGAGAATGACGAGAAAAAGGTTCAGCAAAAAATTAAAGAAGCTCAAGCCAAGAAGAAAAAGGTGAAAGTGAAGAAAAATTGGTAAATAATGACGGGTTTGCCTATGCTTTATATTATTTTAGCAGTGAAAATTAATTAATGATGAGAAGATATTTTATACTATTAATAGGTTTATTACTCGGGTTAGCAAGTTTTGCTCAAGACGAAGTAGTATTTACGGGAGAGGCTCCAAATGTTGTTGAATTAGGAGAGCGTTTTCGACTTGTATATTCTGTAAATGCATCGGGGCGTAATTTTAAATCGCCAAATCTTGACGATATTACAATTTTAGCTGGTCCTAGTTCGTCTACAAGTAGTAGCGTAAATATTATTAATGGCGAAATGACTAAAAGTTATAGAATGACCTATACTTTTATTGCTCAATTTAGTAAAGAGGGGACATTTACCATTAAGCCAGCTTCAATAACTGTAGATGATAAGACATACCAGTCGAATGAAATAACTATTGAAGTAGTAAAAGGTGTTGGCAATAGAACTACGGCTACTGCACAATCTAATGGAGGTAATAATAAGTCAAATTCAGGAATTTCTGATAAAGAGATTTTCTTGAAGATTATACCTTCTAAAACTTCAGTTTATGTAGGCGAAAATATTACAACAACAGTTAAACTCTATTCTAAATCTCGATCAGTTCAATCGTCTGGATTTAGGATGCCATCGTTTAACGGCTTTTGGAGTCAGGATATTGAAATACCACAGGCGCAACTTGTTCCTGAAAAGTATAATAATCAGGTTTTTCAGGCAGCGGTGTTGAAAAAGAATATTTTATATCCTCAGCATAGTGGTAAGATAGTTATTCCTTCGGCAGAGATGGACTTACAAATTTATGTTCAGTCTCAATCGCGAAGTCCTTTCGACGACTTTTTTGGAGCTACTCAATCTGTAAATAAAACAGTAAAAAGTTTACCTGTTACTATAGAAGTTAAAGAATTGCCAACACCTAAGCCTATTGGTTTTGATGGTAGTGTAGGTAATTTTAATATCAGTTCGTCGGTTGATAAAACAGATGTTAAAGCAAACGATGCTGTTACCTTAAAAGTTACAGTTTCGGGAAGTGGAAATCTTAAGCTATTAAAGGCTCCAACGGTTTCTTTTCCTGCCGATTTTGAGGCCTACGAACCAAAAACTGTTGAGCGGATTAAGAATAGTGAGTCGGGGCAGATTGGATCTAAAACTTTTGAATATCTTGTTATTCCTCGCTATGGTGGAGAATATACTATTCCATCAGTTAAGTTTTCTTATTTTGATGTTAGCACAAAATCGTATAAAGAGATTTCTACACCAGAGTATCCTATTACAGTTGAGCAGTCAACTGATATGGCAAATGGTCAAATAGTTTCGGGTATTAGCAAAGAAGATGTTAAGTATCTTAATAAGGATATTCGTTTCATTAATACAGCAAAAACAAGACTAATTCCTACTGATAAGTTTATGGTGAATAGTCTTTTCTTCTACCTTCTTTATCCTTCGGTTTTTATTATTCTATTAATAATGTTTTTTGTTCGTCGTAAGTATATTAACGATAACAGAAATATAACTATTGTAAAAAATCGTAAGGCAAATAAGATGGCTCGTAAACGTCTTAAAAATGCTGAGTCGTTGCTTAAAAGTAATAAGATTGAAGCATTCTACGACGAGACTCTTAAAGCTCTTTGGGGATATTTAGGCGATAAGTTAATGATTCCTGTTGCCGATCTGTCGAAAGATAGAGTTGGGCTTAAATTGGCAGAGAAAGAAGTCGATCAGGCTATTATTGATGAATTTAAGGATATTGTCTCTACTTGCGAATTTGCTCGTTTTGCTCCTGCTAAAGAGGCTCAAAATATGGATGCTACATTTAAGCGATCGGTAGAGGTGATAACTAATATTGATCAGAAGATTAAGTAATATCTCAGAGAAATAAATTAAGATTTATTATGTGCCGACGTCGATTTATCGCGTCGAAGAATTAAAAAAGGCAATTAAAATATAAATATTATGCGTTTAAAATACTTAATAGCTACACTGCTTACATTTACAGTTTTAATAACTGCTAGTGGTCAGCCAAAAGAGCTACTCGAAAAAGGAAACAGTGCATATATGGAGAGCAAGTATCCCGAGGCTATCGAATTTTACAATAAGGTGGTTAGTCAGGGTTATTCATCGGCTACACTCTTTTATAATCTGGGAAATGCATATTACAAAACCAACCAGATAGGTTATGCCATTTTGAACTACGAGCGAGCTAAATTATTGGCTCCAGCTAACGAGAATATCGATTATAATCTGAACATTGCAAAAATGTATGTGGTAGATAAGATTGAAGTTCTGCCTACATTCTTTGTTAATCGTTGGGTAAACAACTTAATCAATACAATGAGTTCCGATGGTTGGGCCATATTAACAGCTGTTTTATTGTCTGTTTTTTTAGTTGTTGGAATCGTTTATTTCTGGTCAGGATCAAGAGGTGTAAAGAAGAGTTTGTTTTTTGCAGCTATATTTTTGTTGGTATTATCTGTTTTTAGCACTAAATTCGCTTTTAATCAAAAGAATAAAGTTACAGATCACGATAAAGCTGTTATCTTTTCTCACTCGGTAACTTTAAAAAGTTCGCCCGACGAATCGGGAACAAATCTTTTTCTTCTGCACGAAGGTCTTAAGGTTGAAATAACCGATAAAGTAGGAGAGTGGTTAGAGATTCGTGTTAGCGATGGTAACAAAGGCTGGTTAAAAAGTAGCGAAGTTGAAATAATTTAAAATTATATTATGAAGAGAATAGTAACCATTTTAACAGTATTATCAGGCCTTATTTTAGGGTGTTTTAATACAACTCTGTATGGTCAGAGTGAAAATACCGAAACAAGAGTTATTGAACCCTTTAAAGAGTTATATGTTAATGGTTACTTCGATGTTAAACTTGTTAAAGGCGATAAACCAAGTATTAATCTTGTTTTTAATGGTGTAGAGAAAGATAAAGTAATTACCTACGTAAAAAAGGACGAGCTAGTAATAAAGCATAAAGTTCCGTTTGCAAAAGGGTATAAAGTTACTGTGGTGGTTACTTATACTAATATTAAGCGCATAGATGGTAATTTTAATGCAATTATTCGTTTCGACGATAATGCTATTGAAACAGATAAATTAAAGGTTGTTGCTGGAACAAATGCCGAAATAATTGGAACAATTAAGACTTTAGATTTGAAAGTTTCGTCAGGCGAAGGTGCATCTGTTCGTTTAAAGGGCGAATCAAAGTATCAGGATGTTTCGGCATTTACAGGTGGTGTTGTTAATGGATTTTTGTTAAATACAGAAGTTACTAAGGCATCGGCATCAACGGGTGGTAAGATTCATGTTAAGGCAACCGGAAAAATTGAAGCTTCGGTAACTACTGGTGGTCATTTGAATTTTATAGGTAACCCAAAAATAAAGGATATTTCGAAAATACTTGGTGGCTCGTATAACGAGTTAAACGAAAGTGAATTAAATTTAGGTAAGTAATATATCAGATATTTATAATTTACCCCAGATTCAATGGTTTTAAACCTTAGAATCTGGGGTAATTTTTTTTATAAAATTAGTAGTCCTGAATTTTTTAGTGTTGTAAGAGTGTAACTATTCATAAAAACATCGAAATCACCTAGATTTGATAGTGAAAATTCTTGTTCTAACCAATCAACAGTTTTTAGGGTGTTTTTATCGATGGTTATTTCGTTTAATACATTATTTATCCAGACAGATAGTTCTTTTTTTATGTTAAGCTCTATGGCCTCTTTTTTGGTTTGGAAAACCATTTTAGCCATCTCTGTTTTTTTACCTTTTTTATTCTTACTATAGAATAGTATTTCGGGTAGGGGCGATATCCAAATAATTTTTGAACTTTTCTTTATTTCAATAGAGCTATCATCAGTTAATAATCGCTCAATATATTTGGGGGGAATTGTTGTTCTTGGTACCGAGAAATCGAACCAATCTTGAAGCCTAAATTCAAAGCATATTCCATGCATAAAATTAAAGATTACTTTCTTTAATCCTTCGCCAAACATTTCGTGATTACATCCAATTGTATCGAGGTGAATAATGTCGTTATTGGCAAATTTACCTATGGTTTTGTTTGGTATACTAACACCAAATTTTTCGGCATTTAATCCAACAGGGCTATGGGCAGTCATGGCAAATTGATGCCAAAAACCAGAGTCTATTAAACCGTGCATAAAGAGTTGCCTAACCACCTCTAGCGAGTCAATTGTTTCTTGTGCCGATTGTGTAGGAAAGCCATACATAAGGTATGCATGAACCATAATTCCTGCCTCGGTAAGGCTTTTTGTACAGTTAGCAACCTGCTCAATTGTTACTCCTTTGTTTATTTGCTGTAATATTCTATCCGAGGCTACTTCTAAACCCCCAGATACGGCTGTACATCCCGACATAGCAAGTAGTTGGCATAAATCGTTGGTGAAGCTTTTCTCGAAGCGAATATTAGTCCACCAAGTAACAGTTAACCTTCTGCGCAAAATCTCTAATGCTAATTCGCGCATAATAACTGGCGGCGCTGCTTCGTCAACAAAATGGAACCCCGATTCACCTGTTTCTTTAATTAAGGCTTCCATTCTGTCTACAATTACCGATGCCGAACACTTATCGTAACGCTTAATATAATCTAAAGAAACGTCGCAAAAGGCACATTTTGCCCAGTAGCAGCCGTGTGCCATGGTTAACTTATTCATCGTCCATCGCTCCATAAACTGTGCATTGGATTGGCAACTTCTATTACCGATAGGTATTTATTTAGCGGCAAATCGGTGTAGTTTGGAGTGCCAATTTGCGAATGTGAAAAGTCTGCCGTTTCCGATTTATTGAGGTAAATTACTTCTCCATTTTCTAACAAAAAGGTGCGTTTTAAATCTTCTTTTTTGCGTTTACCTTCGCTAAATTCTATAAGATTAATTATTGGAGCTTCGCCATCGTCTAATGTAATATAGTCGATAAATTCGAAAATTCGTGGCTCTTTTAACGAGCGCAATTCGGTGTTTGGAAAACCTCCTCCAACGCAAATTAAAATTTCTGGATAGTTACTTTTTAACCATTGACCTATTCGCAGGGCGCTATATAAATTTCCAGGAAAAGGTATGGTTATGGCAACAATTGTAGGTTTATATAAATCTATTTTTTTTGAAAGTTCTACAAAAAGAATATTATCGACATAAGTTGGTTCTGTGTTGAGCAATGTATAAAGTTCGTCGAATGAGTTTGCCGAGCGACCAAGTCTTTCGGCGTAACGGCTAAAACCAAAATGAGGGTCGATATTTTCAATTATAAAGTCGCAAATATCTTCTAAATATAGGGTGGCTAAATGGCGCGCTTTATCTCTATTGCCCATAGTACCAAAGGCCCAGTCTAAGTCGTCGACATTATTAAACCTTGATGCTTGTGGTAGGTAGTTGCCCTTGCAAATATTATGCGATAGGGTATTGTTGCTGTTTTGTAAAAACTCTATAACAGGATTTATGGTTTTTATGTATTCTTCTTTTAAACAATATATTCGTTTTGAATTTTCGCTAAGCTCAATATTGTGCTCTGTAACGTAATTAAAAAGTTGTGATAACCCCTCTTTGCTGAATATTTGCAGAATAACATCTATTCCTAAATCGGTTTGATTAGCATTAATATTTTGTTCGGTCAGGAAGCCTTTTAAATAAGCTGTGGCTGGATATGGTGTGTTTAACTGTGTAAACGGTGGTGTTATTAATAATACTTTACTTGTCAAGGCCATTTATTTTTTTGTTAGAAAACAAAAGTAGGGAAATAAATGTAAGAATTTTGTTTTCGTATGTGGCTTAGTTGTCAACTTTGCCGAGGTAATGTCTAAAACCCAAAGTAATATATATATTAAACTCCTATTGTGTAAACAAAACATCTGTACTAAATTTAGCTTGCTTAAACAAGTGAGCATAAAAACTATACCGAATATGATTGACGATAAAATTAAGGAGATACGAGATTTTTGTGTTAAGAACACTAATCAATCGAATATTGAAAAGTATTCTAGATACTTTAAAGATGGGTTTGATAGTTATGGAATTGATAATAATATTTACCAAGCACAAAAAGAGTTATGGATTGAGAAGTGGCATAATGAGATGACAATAGAGAATTACCTTGACTTAGGTGATAAACTAGTTAAAACAGGGAAATTCGAGGAGATATCGTTTGCTATAAGTTTTATAAAATCCAAAAGAGAAGATTATACAGAATCAACATTCGATAGAGTAGGGTGCTGGTTCGATTTTGGAATTCGGAACTGGGGTAATACCGATGTGCTTTGTATGTTGGTTTTATCGAGTTTTTTAATAGATAAAATCGTAGACTTTGAAAAGCTTAAGGAGTGGACTGCTGCCGATTCTCAATGGAAAAGAAGAGCTGTTGCCGTAACATTAGTGGAGCTTGTTAAAACAGGGTTAAAACCAAGTGATGCAATTGCAGTTATAGAACCGCTGATGATGGATAAGTCAGAATACGTTCAGAAAGGCATAGGAACTCTTTTGCGTGGATTATGGAAAAATTATCCTACCGAAATTGAGCATTTCCTATTAAAATGGAAAGATAAATGTGGTAGATTAATTATTCAGTATTCAACCGAAAAGATGGATAAAGAGTACCGAAAGAAATTCAGAAAGGCGAAATAATTGTACATAAAAGTAGCCAAAGTTATAAATGCGACTAGCCCAATATTATTATTCATATTGGGCTAGTCGTTTTTGTATAGATAAGCTTAAGCCTGTATTTTAATTGGTAATAAAATTAGCATTTAACAATTACCCTTGCTCGGCTTTTTTTCTCTAGCATAATAGTTATGTATTTACCAACTTCATCTAACGTAGTTTCAATTACATGATTTTCGATTGATTCGGGATACCAATTGTTGGCAATATTATCCCAAATATTTTTGCGAATAGCCATAGGGCAATTTTGCGAGTCGATACCAATAAGACTTACACCACGAAGAATAAAAGGATATACAGTCATGTTTAAATCGCCAGAGCCAATATTACCGCAACAAGTTACATTGCCCATTGGAGCACATCCTTTAAGCAGCGTTACCAATGTGTTACCACCAACAACATCTATAGCACCAGACCATTGTGGGCGTAGCATAGGTCGTCCCGACTCGTCGTTAGTAGTTGATGAATCAACTCGGTTAGTGATGCCTAAATCGGCAAGCATATTGTTGTCGTTATCAAGCGACGAGCTGGCAGCAATAACATCGAAACCTAGCTTTGCAAGCATACCAGCGGCAATACTTCCTACACCACCTAAAGCTCCTGTAACAATAACTTTTCCCATATCGGGTGTTTGTCCTGCCTTAAGAAGTCGGTCAACGCTCATGGCAGCGGTAAAACCAGCAGTACCCATAACCATTGCCTCGCGCATAGATAGGTTGGCAGGCAAGGCAACAACCCATTCGGCAGGAACTCTAATATATTGGGCTAATCCACCATCGGTATTCATACCTAAATCGTAGCTGGTAACAATAACTTTATCGCCAGTTTTAAATAACTCTATTGTCGATTCGGCTACTGTACCAACAGCATCGATACCTGGAGTATGAGGGTAATTGCGTGTTACACCTTTATTACCATCGCACGAAAGTGCATCTTTGTAATTTAGCGACGAGTATTCAACCTTTATCAGAACATCGCCGTTTGGTAGGTCGGTAATATTTCTGTCTACAATTTTCCGAATGTATTTACCATCTTCTTCGAAAATGCGTAATGCCTTAAATGTGTTTCCCATTATTTTATAATTTTTATTAAACAGAGCATCACTCTGTTTTGTACATTTGCAAATGATATTTAGCAAAGATATCGTTAAAACAGATGTTTAGCAATAACTTACATTAATTACCTGTACTAACATTTTGTACTTTATTGCACAGCTTAAGATAGTTACAGACGAAAATTAAATTAAAGAATTGTCTTGGCAATATAAAACGTAAGCTATGAAGAGAGGAATATGCCCTATTGATACATTTATTGAAGCTTTTAAAGGTAAGCGTAAGTCGACAATTATATTGCATTTGAAACAGGGAACAAAACGTTACAGCGAGCTGCAAAAACTTATTACCGATATTAGCGACAGAATGCTTAGCAAACAGCTTAAAGAACTCGAAATAGATGGATTTATTAAAAAGGAAATTTTTCCTGTTGTTCCTCCAAAAGTTGAATATTCTCTTACTAAAAAAGGAGAGCAAATGCACCCTGTATTACTGTCGATGTATCGCGGTGGACAGAAGCTAGAGAAAGATATTGAATAAGTGTTTCTATAATATTACCATAAATTGTACTTACAAAAATTATAGCTGCTAAGCATTTCATTAAACGCAACAGGTTATTTATACATGTTGCGTTTGGTTGTTTTTATAGTTGTATATACATGGTTGTTGCTCTTTTGCAGGGCTTTGTGTAAATAATTAATAAGCATTGTTTTTCTGTGTGGTTGCTAGCATAGCCGCTGGTTTGAAATTTCCCAGTTCTGTGGAAACTCAAATCAGCGGCTGATTTACATTTCTCTGTTTTGCGGACTACCAATTTGCGGCTGATTTGGTCTCCACAAATCTGCGGGCTATCAATTTTTGGCTGATTTGAGTTTCCACACTTTTGCGGACTATCAATTTGCGGCGGATATAGTCTCCACAAATCTGTGGACTATCAATTTTTGGCTGATTTGGTCTCCACACTTTTGCGGACTATCAATTTGCGGCTGATTTAGTCTCCACAAATCTGTGGACTATCAATTTTTGGCTGATTTGAAATTCCACACTTTTGCAGAAACTCAAAATTTGCGACAAAAATGGTTGTTTTTATTAGGGTGGTAGAGTTATGCCTAAATAGGGAAGTAGTAATTTATTTCGAGATGCTAGCAGTTAGTATGTAAGGCTTTGTATAGACGCATTGCATTCGTCTTATTAGCTAGAGTTTTTATTTGCCACGCTAGTTTAACCTTGTAAAGGCTGGCGCGAGCTTTTTTCCAGCTCGTGCCTCGGTTTGCTTACAATTATTTTCCAAATAGATAAATTATAGCTTTCTTTAACAG
>JAFGOQ010000157.1 GCA_016926405.1 Bacteroidales bacterium | reverse complement strand
TAATTGCAGTTTCTTTTTACATTAAGCACAACTTATTATATGTGCATTGGTGCGCTTATTTTTCATTTATGCGCCACACTTTTTGTTTTAAGACACCAAATGTAACAAACAGAACAAAATAAACAGTCACGACTTATAAGGAAGTTTAAACAAATGCATTATGTTATTTAGCTGGTTTTAATAACACTATGTAGCTTTTATATATTCTACAGGCAACAAATTTTGTATAAACAGAGCTGCTACAGTTGGTTATGGCGCATGGTTTAATAATCATTATATATGGACAGGATTAACAAGATTTACATGTTTTTAAGTTCCTTAAAATGTAGACAGGATTCGCAGGATTTACATGTTTATATTGCTGTTGGGGATTTGGTGATTCTGAAAATTATAGTTTTTGTATGAGAGTTATTCAGTGCGTCAATACAATAACAGCTTCTCTTTATTGTACTAAATAAAAAAGGCGACTTAATATTTTATAATTAGTCGCCTTTGTTAATATTTTGTAGCTCTATCGGCAAGCGGTATTTTTTAAACAGGTAAGCCAGGTGTAGTGTATGTAATAGTAGTCAATTGTGGGCTATACTAATTGCTATTAATCATGTAAACCTAAAAATATTATTAATACTGCTTGTACTAAACTATGGCGCTGCTCAGCGTGAGTTTATAAAAAGATAGTTACAATTTTAGGGTCAAAATTAATATTTAGCACAACTTGTTTTATCGAAGCTGCTATTACTCATCTGTATTTTTGGGATTGAAACTATTTAATTACTCCTGCTTTAGCAATAAAAGTCTCGGCTTTATAGTATTCGGGTTCTGTAATTAAGCTTACACAAACATACACAATAAAAGAGCCAATCATTCCGGTAAGCGCTTGGTTTACCGAAGCAATCTCCCACCCTACAGGCAGATTTATTCCAAAAGCCACCAATAGGTTATATGTAGAGAAAACAAGCCCAAAAATAATTGACCAAAAAGCCCCTTTAGAGTTACCTCGTTTCCACAAGAACCCCATAATTAAAGGCACAAAAACACCTGTAGCCAAAAAGTCGGCACCAATCCACGATATTTTAATAATTGATTGAATCATTAACCCAACAAAAAGGGCAACCACAGAAACAATAAAGGTCGATATTTTTCCTACCCACACCATTTGTTTAGGAGATGCATTAGCGTTTATCTGTTTTTTATAAAGATCGACAGTAAGAACCAGTGCACCTGTGTTAATAAGCGAATCCATGGTTGACATTATTGCCGAACATATTCCAACAAAAAGCAAAATAGCCACCGATGTAGGCATAAATTGCTGTATTAAAGCTGGCGCCACTCCTCCTGTAGGCACATCGGGGAAAATAGCAATACTAAGCATGCCCGTAAGAGTAACCATAAGATAAAGAGGAATAAAAACTAAGAAACTAAGAGCCATCATTTTTTTTGCATCAGAAGGTTTTCGTGTTGCCGAAATGCGTTGCCATATATTTGCCTGTATCATCCACGAAGAACCGAAAGTAATTATATACACTATATTATTAGACCAATTATGAGTGAAAGTGAAAAAGCCATTCATTTGCCTATTAGCAGCTATTTGGGCAACATTAGCAAACCCTCCCGAGTTAATATATGCATATACAAACATTAACACAGCAGCAATAAAAAGAAAAACAAACTGCACCAAATCGGTAATCACAACACCCTTAAACCCGCCAAAAAACGAGTATAACAAAACTATTGTTGTTCCAATAATGGCAGCGTTGCTATATGATATAGTAAAAAATGTCTGAAAAAATTTTCCAATAACAATAACCTGTATTGCAGCACCAACAGTCATAAATATCAAAATTAATATCGATGCCATAAAAGCAACCCTACCATTATAGCGCTGAGCAATAAGCTGTGGCTGAGTTATTGTACCTACTTTACGAATGCCTTTAGCAAACAAAAACATTAAAAAAGTAGAGAAAAGCACAGGCATACCATATATCCAAAATGAACTAATACCCTGATTATGTCCGTGGTCTATAAGGTCGATAGCCGATCCTCCACCCCACCACGATGCAATAAAAGTAATTGATAAAGCCCAAAAGGGTAACTTTCTGCCAGCAAGGAAAAACTCTTCGGAGTTTTTACTTTCCTTCGATCGTAGAACAACAAAAAGTATTATAAAGAAGTACAGCAGGAGACCTCCCGCAGCAAATAGTTGTCTTGTATCCATTTATTAAAAATCTAGAAATTTATCAACAGCATTGTTAGGACAATGTTCGAAGCATAACCCACACTCTAAACAGCTAGATGAATTAATAGTATATTTATTGCCAGTAATTATCGATTGTAAAGGGCAAATATCAACGCAAACACCACACTGCGTGCAGTTATTGTTTATTGAATAACCTATGTGTTTTTGGCTATTTGCTCCAAAGTTAAATTTCTCGCGTACCAAAGGGGTAACACCTAAGTCAAACATCTCGCCAAATCCTTCGGACATACAGAAACCATCGAGAATATTTCGTTTTTCGCCTGGATACAGATCGTTCATCATTGGGTTGGCATCAAACATTTTATCAACCCATTCTCTGCCAACAGGCTTAATTTTCCCAGTCACTCTAACTGTTTTGTACTTCTTGTCCATACCAATAATAGATATTACTGGATTGACTTTTAATTGATGATAGAAAGGCTTACCACGAGCAGTAAGAAAGTATAAATTTTCGCCCTCAACCAACATTACATCAAGTATACGTACCGATGGAATATTATTAACAGACGAGGCAAATGTAACCGATTTAAGATTTCGTAAAAATTGTAAGTGCTGCATAGCTATAAATTAAAAGAGACGCCCATATTGAGCGTCTCAAAATGAAATATACTGTTAATTAAAATCCGAATTTACCGTTGTTGTTTTTCCATTCCGACTTAGGAAGAATGGTCTCCATAACATCCCAATGCTCGGCAATTTTACCATTCTCAACACGAAACAGATCGTAATACGATGTTGGTTGGCCAGCAAATTCGCCTTCGCTAATTGCAAGCACAAAATTACCCTCGCCTAAAACAATATGATTTGTTTTATAAACCATTGCAATACCTTGCTTAGCCATAGCCTCTAAAGCCTGCCCTAGTCCACTAATACCATCGGCAATAGCTGGATTGTGCTGAATGTAATTATCGCCATCAAAAAAACTTGTAAGCTTAGACATGTCGCCATTAATTAAAATTGTGGTAATAAAATCTTTAACCAAAGCTTTATTAGCTACTGTTTTTTCAACATCGGCAATTGTAGTAACACCATCGGTTTGTGTGTGTCCACTAGGGTTAACGGCAGCTTTTGCCAATAAGTTATCCCAATGTTCAACTATAAGTCCGTTTTCGAATTTAAACACATCGAAACCAACCTTCTCGCCAAAAAAATTGTACTCAGTGTGAGCAAAAACATAATCACCATCCTGAAAAGCTCTAACAACATTAACCTTAAAACCTCCTTCTGGTGCATTCTGCAAAACGGCACCAAAACCAGCTAAACCATCGGCAATAGCCAAGTTATGCTGTTTATATTTGTTTGGGTTAATGTAGGCAATAGGAGCTTTATCACCTGTTTCGATACTCTCAAGCAGAGCAACTGCTTTCTCTTTGTTTGTTAACTGTTTTTCCATTGTCTGACTTTTTGTGCAAGAGCTCATTATTAATGCTAATGATATTACTGCTAATAATTTTCTCATCGTTTTATTGTTTAAATATTTACAATACAAAGATGAGTGCTTAAGCACATTAAGTTTAGATTAATATGAATCCAAAAATGGTAAATATGAAACCAGAAGACTATTTATGCTGATTTTTGAACGAATTAGGAGTAACTCCTGTTCGCTTCTTAAAGTATTTAGTAAAGTTTGTTGGCTCTTCGAAACCAAGCGAATAGGCAAGCTCAGTACTCTTAATTTCAGAATTTACAAGCTTTCGTTTAGCTTCTAGAATAATAAAATCGTCGATAAATTGTTTTGCCGTCTTATTAAGGATATCCTTACACAAAACATTAAGGTGCTTATATGTAATAAGAAGTTTCTTAGCATAAAACTGGGCATTGCGATTTACTACGTAATTATCTTTAACCAACATTGTAAACTTTGAAATAAGCAACAGCTTGGAGCTTTCTGGAATATGCAACTCTGTTTTTTGCTTTAACTCCTCCAATTTCACCAACAACACAGCAAATAACGAACTTAATACTGTTGCTTTCTCAAACTTAGCTTCGCTGAAAAACTCCTTGCATAAGAGATTAAAATAATCGATAAAATCGCTTCCCTGAGGGATACCAATAACTGGAGGAAACAAATAGTTATTAAATATGCGGTAAATAAGCTCTTTTGAAAGGTGACCGAAGCACTGTTCGAAATATTTTTGAGTAAACAGAATACAATAACCCTGCAAACCAGGGGTAAATTTAAACGAAGTAACCTGATCTTTGGCCAAATAAACTACAGTATTCCTTTTAACAGGATACCATTTAAAATCGACCAATTGATCGCTTTGGCCACCTGTATAGAAAATAATATTATAAAACTGAAGCTGATGTGGCTTTTCTGAATTATGATACGAGCCTCCCGTTTTTTCTTTTATTGTATCTAAAGAGATAATCTCGACACCTTCGATATGCTGATAACTTGATTTAAACTTTACTGAAGGTATCTCGTTCATTGAGGTTAATATTTACATCACCAAACATAACAAAAATATTGGTTGGTTATGGATAAAGTTAAGAGGATTCCAACAACAACTGATTTTTAAATCCAATATTTTCACCAATATATTTAACGCAAAAAAAAACCTGTCGATGTAGCGAACTACACCAACAGGTTAGGTAAATATTACTTTAAATAAATTTACTTTGTTACTTTAGAACTACTCTTCTTGTTGCCTGCTTATTATTACCGCTTATTTTAATAAAATAAAGACCTTTTGGGTAACCGGTCATATCAACCTTAGTATTTCCATCTTTCACCTTTACAGTGGCTAAAACACCCCCTTTTGTATTAATAACACGGATAGTCATTCCCGAGTAATTAATATTGGTAAGCTTAGCATAGCAAATTCCATCTGTTGGATTTGGATAAACAGTGAAGTTTGACGTAGGAATCTCTTCAATAGCCGACGAAGCACTAACAGTAACAGTGAAAGTTGTCTCGGCATAACTACCATTCGATGTCCCACGAACAACAATTGCACCTGTTCCTTCTAAATCTTTAGCAATAGCAACAGAAAGGGTACTTCCAGATATTGTTGGTGTTAATAGAGCTGTGTTTGAATTTGATGTAGTTGAATAGGTAAAACTTGAAGCACCACCAAAAACATCGACTAAACTAACATCAACCGACTCTTTCTCGTTAACACCATAAGTAACCGAAGAAATTGGATTTTTAACATAAATAGCCGATTCCCCCACCTTAATGGTAAAGCTTGTCTCAACATAATCACTTCCCGAAGTAGCACGTACTACAACAGTACCTGTTTGCTGAAGATCTTGTGTTATGGCTACACTAATGGTACTTCCCGACAAAGTAGGTGTTAAGAGATCACTGTTTGAATTTGATGTAATTGAATAGGTAAAACTTGTAGCACCACCAAAAACATTAGATAATCCAACATCAACCGACTCCTTTTCGTTAAGTGCATAAGAAACCGAACTTATTGGGTTGCTAACATATAAAGGCGACGATGTTTTACCAATAAAAATACCTCGACCATGTGTTCCAATACCTACTTTACCATCTAAAGGATTAAACTCAATATCGTTAACAATAACACTTCCAATTTTTGTTGACTCAACCTTTTGCCACTGTGTACTAGCTCCATTAAGAGCATCGGCACGATAAAGTCCAGTGCTAGTGCCAAGCAGATAAAACTTTTGTCCACCATAATCAACAATAGCCGAGCTACGTATAGATGGACCCGGTGCAGATGTTGTACCTGTTAAATTACCTTCTATAGCGGTAAATGTGGTACCTCCATCTGTTGAATGGTAAGTACCAATAATGTTATAATTTGAGAAGACAACAATAATCTCGTTTCCATTTTGCGGATTAACCGAAATATGGTGCGGATACGATCCCGAAGGAACTCCTGCAATAGAAATATTGTTAATTGTTTTTGAGGCCGTATTTGCATTATCTATTTTATAAATTTTTGGTACTCCACTATTATCATACGCCCCAGCATATAATGTATAAGCAGGATTTACCGAAACAGCAAGGGTTGTAATAATATAACCATCGTCGGTGACACTGTACGAGTTCCAGTTTTTAGTAGTACCCTCATCTAAATTATTTTCTATCTCCTTAATATTGGTATTATACCACATTTTATTAACCGCAGGGAAATACATAACTCTATCATCGGTTTTATCCATCACAAAAGGATGTATAAAAAGCTTGTCGCCTTCAGAAACAGCACTTGGATGTATCGAAGTCCACTCCCAGCTATGAGTTGTAGAATTGTAGGTGTATCGGTTAACAAAACCGTTTTGCGACGATGCCAAAATACAATCATTTGTAAAGGCACAAAAAGCACCATCGCCCGAGCTAATATCTTCAGAAGCCGAAACTGTACCACCATTATCAACTGAAAAATATGGTGTTCCATTATCTTGCGATCCACCCATATAAACACCACTGTTTGCCTCTTTATTTAAGGCTATATCGTAAAACTGCGTTACATTATACCCCGAATTTTTATCAACCCAAGTTAAATACGACGACGATGTTGAGTTAGTTGTAATATCGGAACAATAGCTAAGTCCACCATCGTGCCCACTCCAAACAGAATTATGGTTATTAGGATCGAAAATAGTAATGTGACAATCGGGATGGTGATTAGGATACATAAACGAAGCGGTAGCAGGATTACCATAACCACCAATCCAAGTATAATCGATTGCTGGAGTAGTAGCTAAACCATCGGAACTTCTAAAAAGAGAAGTAGAACCAACAATAACAAAGTTTTCGTCATCGGGATGAATAGCCAGAGTCATATTATAATCGCCCTGCTCTCCGAGCTTTTCTTTAGTCTTAGCCGAATACTCAATAATATTTGCCGACCTATCGGTAAGAATGCTATTTAATAAATCTATCTTATAAAAATAGGGCGTAGTGTCATTCACTAAAAATATATAAGCAATATTACTATTAGAAGGAGCTATACGAACAACACCACGATCGTAATAAGTAGGCAATGTTGTTGTTGAATTAATAGGCGAAAAACTTACACCATCGTCTTTTGACACATAAAGTCCAGGTGTTTTAGTTTGTGTCCCTCCTAAATAGTTATTCTGCGAAAGAAATGCTAGAATAGTACCATCGGCATGTATATCAATATCGGACCAAGCATAAGCTTGATTATTTCCTAACACTAATTGAGCAGAAGAGAAAACAGCTCCTGGAGAAAATTTAACAACACCATATCCATTACAACAAACATAAACCGATCCTGTTTGTGGGTTAACCATAACTTTCGACATAAAATCGTACTTACTATCCCAACTTATCGAGCTACTTTCAGATCCAGTAATAAGAGTCCAATTTAAGCCATTATCGGTACTTTTATAAATACCATTACCATAATAAAAAGCCGACCATCCTTGTGCTGAAGCAGAATTACCAGCAAACTCTCCAGTAACATAATACCAAGTATCTTGATGACCCGAACGAATATCTTGTGCAATCCAAGTTATACCATTATACTCGTCGGGATTATTAACCAATGTCCACGAAGAGCCTTTGTTTGTAGAACGATATAAACCACCAGAAACACCTCCTGCCAAAATAACATTCGAATTCCTAACATCTATACCAATTGCACGAGTTCTTCCTCCCACATCGGTTGGACCAACCTCTGACCAACTATATGTGTAACCAGAGCGCTTAGTATTGTACGAAACATCGTTTTTAGAGGCAAAAGCAAGCTCCTTGGCTCTTATATTACGAGGAATTGAATTTGAAGCAGGATCGCGTAATAAATTAAAGAAAAAACTATTTCTAGAGTCAATATCTTCGCTAGAAGCTTTAGGCGAAAAAGCCGATCTCTTATTCGGCGGATTGGGAAAAATATCATTTCCAGTATTGGAAGGATTATTAACTAATAATAGACTTGCTATTATTGCAATAAAAAAAAGAGCAGCTGCAACTATAATTAACTTTTTCATACGTCTATAATTGTTTATTCATTTATTTTATGGAACTCGCATTTAATAGTTATTGACTTCGTCGATCTATCGATTCTCGCGTGTATGAAATTACTTCTCATGCTTCGTTTCATACAGTTATTTTTTTAATTCGAAATTAAAGAAAGGCCGCTTCAAAGAATTTAACTTTTATAAAACTTAGCCTTTCGAAAAAAATATTAATTGAAAAGAGGCTAAAGAATTTCAATTACCCTCCAAACGTCATTTTCTCCATTAATAACTGGTCGAGGAGGCGAAACAAGTACTTTATACAATTTCTGCAGCTCAAGCGGGAATTTTGATTGAATTTTTATAGAATCATTATTCGATAATAGAGGAACACCCCTTCCAACTTCTAGAATGTCAACAATCTGTACCACATAAAACCCAACTCCATCAATTTGATTTACAATAATTTGATACCTTGCCTTTTCAATTAATGCTGGTTTTGGTGGTTGTGGGCCAACCTTTGATGTATTATTACCCTGTTTTTGCGATGCACAAGAACATAAAACAGAGATAAAAAAAAGAATAAATAGTTTTTTCATAATATTTGATATGTTAGATTAAAAAAATTATAAACTGATGTAATATTCAGTTTATAATTTTAAGCTAACATAAGTTATGAAAAAAAACTATTCGAATGTTAGTGAAAATAGTCAAAGATTATTTGTGCCTTCGCAGTACCGACACATAGTTCTAAATCGGGGAGCAAAGCTTTTTTTATTTCTGAAACCGATTTAAAGTTTGTAAGAAGAGCCTCTTTTGTTTTTGGTCCAATTCCTTTTATTGAATCTAACTCCGAAACAACAAAACCTTTCGATCGTTGATTGCGGTGAAATGTGATTCCAAACCTGTGCGCTTCGTTGCGCAAATGTTGAATAAGTTTAAGTGAAGGGGTGTTTTTATCGAGATAAAGAGGCGTTGAATCACCAGGGAAAAATATCTCTTCAAGACGTTTTGCAATCCCAATAACAGTAATTTTGTCGAGCAATTGAAGCTCTTTTAATATTTCAACAGCCGAGCTAAGCTGTCCTTTACCCCCATCAACAATTACCAATTGTGGTAATGGCGACCCTTCCTCTTTTAATCTCGAATATCGACGGTACAATATTTCACGCATAGAGGCAAAATCATCGGGTCCTTCAACAGTTTTAATATTAAAATGACGATAATCCTTTTTTGCTGGCTTACCATTTTTAAAAACAACACAAGCAGCCACAGGATATGCTCCTTGAATATTTGAGTTATCGAAACACTCAATATGAAAAGGCAACACATCAAGTTGTAAATCTTTTTTAACACGCTCAAGCAAAAGTTCCGATTTTGAGAATTGTTTATCCTCAATAATCTTACTTTTTTGCAATTTATAATACTTAGCGTTTCGCACAGATAAATCTAAAAGCTTACGCATTTCGCCAATTTTGGGATTAATAAAACTAACACCTGCATCGGCTACATCAATAGCAATATCAACAATAATCTCTTTTGAATTACTCTCAAATTTATTTCTAATATCGAAAATAACAGACGACAGAGTATCCTCTATAGCCTCGTCAATCTGTCGAACAACTTCTACAGTGTACGACTGAATAACACAACCATTAACAACTCGAAGATAGTTTACAAACATCAAGTTTTTATCTTCAATAAATCCAAACACATCTACATTATGAATTGATGTGCTCACAATAGTAGATTTTGCCTGATACTGCTGTAAAATTTCTAATCGATCTTTAATAAGTTGAGCCTTCTCGAAATTATATTCGGCAGCAAAAACTTGCATTTTCGCCTTTAGATCGGCAATTAATCGTGAGATATCGCCTTTCAGAATAGACTTTATCTCGTCGATATTGGAATTATATTCGTGAATTGACTGACGATTCTCGCAACAACCTTTACAGTTTCCAATATGATACTCCAGACAAATTTTGTGTCTCCCCTCCTCTATCGACTTCTTTGTCATCGAAAATTTACAGGTACGATATTTATACAACTGTCTAAAAAGATCGATTAAAACATAAACTATCTTCTTATTTGTATAAGGCCCAAAATAAAATCCCGACGACTTATCGATATTTCGAGTAACAAAAACACGTGGATAATCTTCTTTAGAAACAACAATCCAAGGAAATGTTTTATCGTCTTTTAGAAGAATATTATATTTAGGTTTATACTTTTTTATAAGATTATTTTCGAGCAAAAGAGCATCACTCTCTGTTTCTACAAGAACAACAGACAAACTATGAATCTGACGAACCATAATTTTAGTCTTAAAATGAACGTCAGTTTTTGCAGTAAAATACGACAGAACACGTTTCTTTAAACTCTTAGCCTTTCCTATATAAATTACATCACCCCTAACATTCAAAAACTGATAAACACCAGGTTTATCAGGCAGAGTCTTCACATACGAAGATATTCGTTCAGGGTAATCAGAAATAGCCATTATTCAAATAGAGAGGTAAAATTAAACGTTTTAAAATCAAACAAACCACGATCGCCAAGCTTAATTTCGGGTATAACCAAAAGCGACATAAAGGCCAATGTCATATAAGGAGCGCCAAGAGAAGAACCTGCTTTCTTTGCCAAAGAATCAACCTCGACATACTTTCTAGCAACATCGACACATGGTAAATCAGACATTAACCCAGCAATTGGAAGAGGTAAAATAGATTCATAATCATCATCAACAAACCCTACTCCTCCCTTGTTTTCAATTACCAAATTAACAGCTTTAGCAATCAACTTATCGTTAACACCACAAGCAATAATATTATGAGAGTCGTGCGAAACACTCGACACCATCGCCCCTTTTTTCAACCCTATTCCCTTAATAAAACCAACAGCAGGCTTACTATTACTATATCTGTTTACAACAACTATTTTAAGAATATCATTAACTGCATCAGACACAACAAAACCACCATCTACTTTTGGCTCCACCTTAAGAACAGATGTCACAAGCGAACCATCTGTACACTCAATAACTTTTAATAAACCCTGCTCCTTCGCCACCTTTATATCGGCTTCAGAAATAAAATCAACATTAAAATTATTGATTACACGATCTGTCTTTACATCAATTTTATCTTTTAACAAATCCACCCCACCATAATAAACAGAGCGCACAGAATACTTTTCAAGATTATCCAGAACAACAAAATCAGCCCTGTCACCTACCCCTAACATTCCTAAATCAACACCATAAAAATCGACAGGATTTTTTGACATTACCTGAAAAATATCAGCAAAATCAAATCCTTTAGCAACAGCCTTCAGGTAGGTATTTTTAAGATAACCCGACAACAAAGTATCTGGATGCATATCGTCGGTGCACGCCATTACATCAGCGTTATTTGTCTTTATCAAAGAACAAAGCGCATCAAAATCTTTCGCTGCACTACCCTCTCTAATAAGAACCTTCATTCCAAGCGAAATTTTCTCTAACGCCTCCTCTACCGTAACACATTCATGATCGGTCTGAACACCAGCATTAACATACCTACCAAGATCACCTCCCGACAAACCTGGCGCATGACCATCGACAGGAACATTATATCTTTCCCCAAGAGCAACAATATCTAACACATCCTTATCACCACAAATCACCCCCGGAAAATTCATCATCTCGCCAATAAACGAGACTACTTTATCATTAAAAAGAATCTCCAAATCTTTAGAAGAAAGAACAGCTCCCGACGACTCCAAATTTGTTGCAGGAACACACGACGGAGCACCAAACAAAAACGAGAAAGGAACACTATCATCCAACTCCTTCATGAATTTCACACCCGAAACTCCACAAACATTTGCTATTTCATGAGGATCACACACCGCACCAAGAACACCATTCTCCACAGCAGCCTTAGCAAATTCAACAGGACTAAGCATTGAACTCTCGATATGAACATGAGAATCAACAAAACCTGGAACAATAAACAAATCATCCACTGTTTCACGTGGAACTATTTTCGAAATAACACCGTTATCAACAAAAATCTCCGACTTTTCAAAACAGCGGTTTTTAAATGAGAAAATATTTGCTTTTATGCTAAACTGTTTCACGTGGAACTACCTCCCTAAAAAGATTAATAAAACACTAATATCTGCAGGGCTGATTCCTGTAATACGAGACGCCTGACCTATTGTAGCTGGACGAATTTTAGCCAGCTTCTGACGACCTTCTGTTGAAATTGAAGGAAATTTTAAATAATCAACATTCTCAGGAATTTTTAAATACTCTAAACGATTGATTTTCTCAGCCAACGTCTTCTCTCGTTCAATATATCCATTGTACTTAACAAAAATCTCGGCGTTTTCGAGCTCAACCTCCGATATATTATTATCAGCAACAAACTTTGAAAACTTAACACTTGCCTCTACCAAATGCTTAACAGAAACCTGAGGACGCCCTAAAAGAACACTCAATCGTTTACTCTCAACAATTTCACTAGTGCCAAGCTGTTTTAACAAAGGATTCGCCTCTGCAATCGTAATTTTTACTTTATCTAAAAAAAGACGAACCTTTTCAATATTCTCTTTTTTCTGAAGATATTCATCGTAACGAGAAACATCTAAAAGACCAACATCTTTACCTATACCTGAAAGACGTTCGTCAGCATTATCTTGTCGAAGAAGTATTCGGTATTCAGCTCTCGATGTAAACATTCTGTAAGGTTCATCGACACCCTTTGTAACAAGGTCGTCAATAAGCACACCAATGTAAGCTTGATTACGACCTAGAACAAGCTCGTCAAGAGAGTTTATCTTGCGATGCGCATTTATGCCAGCCATAAGGCCTTGCGCAGCCGCTTCTTCGTACCCTGTAGTACCATTTATCTGACCTGCAAAATAAAGATTTTCAACAGTTTTAGTTTCAAGAGTAGACTTTAACTGAGTAGGTGGATAATAGTCATATTCTATAGCATAACCAGGACGGAAAATCTTCACATTCTCTAAACCCTTTACTTTTCGTAAAGCTCTATACTGAACATCGAGCGGTAAACTACTAGAAAAACCATTTATATAATATTCAATTGTATTTTCACCTTCAGGCTCAAGAAAAAGCTGATGCTTATCTTTTGCTGCAAAGGTTACAATCTTATCTTCAATACTTGGACAATACCTAGGCCCAACACCCTGTATAGAACCATTAAAAAGAGGCGATTTTTCGAACCCTTCACGTAAAACATCGTGAGCATCAGTATTAGTATAAGTAACGTAACAAGGACGCTGTTTAAGGTTGTTTTCAACCTTATTCTTAGCAAAAGAAAAGCCACCATTTCCCTCATCACCAAACTGCTCACTCATAACAGAAAAGTCAACAGAACGTGCATCAATTCGAGCTGGAGTGCCTGTTTTCATTCTACCAACAACAAAACCTTTTGATTTTAATTGTGCAGAAATCCCAACAGAAGCCATTTCACTAACCCTACCACCAGCAATCTGAACATCGCCAACATGCATAAGTCCATTTTCGAAAGTACCCGTAGTTAAAACAACAGCTTTAGAATTAAAGGAAGCGCCAAATTTTGTATTTACTCCAACAACTTTATCTCCATCAAAAATAAGCGAGACAACAGAATCTTGCCAAAGATCAATATTTTTATTCTTCTCAATTAACTCACGCCAAACATTACTAAACACAAACCTGTCGCATTGCGACCTAGGACTCCACATAGCAGGTCCTTTAGACCTATTAAGCATACGAAATTGAATACTACTTTTATCGGTTACAACAGCTGTCATACCTCCAAGAGCATCAATCTCGCGAACAATTTGTCCTTTAGCAATACCTCCAATAGCAGGATTGCAACTCATTTGTGCAATTCGTTGCATATCCATAGTAACCAAAAGAACTTTGGAACCCATTTTTGCAGCAGCATGCGCAGCCTCACAACCAGCGTGACCAGCACCTACTACTATTACATCATATAACATAAAATTAAAGCCTTCCTAAATAAAAATCTTCTTTTAAACTCATAATCCTCTGCTCCTCATCGTTAGAGTCGTTATACCCTATTAAATGCAATATACCATGTATAACAACACGGCAAAGCTCTTGTTCAAAAGACTGATTAAAACGCTCAGCATTATCTTTAACAGTATCAATACTAATAAACATATCACCATTGATTATATCGTCGAAACAGTAATCAAAGGTGATAATATCAGTAAAGTAATCGTGCTGTAAATGCTCTTTATTTATCTCTAAAATATATGGATCGGAACAAAAGATATAGGTAATTTCACCAGCCTCTTTTCCTTCTAATTCAATACACTCATTAATCCAATTTTCAATTTTTACAGAGTCTGTTAAATTAAACTCTATATCCTCGCATAAAAACTCCATTATTTCATTATTAAAAACCGCATTTCAATTTGCTTACCAGAATTGTAATAGAAAATTTCATCAGCCAAGTTATTCATTAAAAAAATACCCCTTCCATGCATCTCTTCGATATTATCAGGGGAAGTAGGATCAGGAATAATATTAACATCAAACCCCTCACCTTCATCTTCAATAACCACATCAATACAATCGTTGTCATTCATAATTTTAACAACTACTTTTTTGGCTTCATCAAGCTTATTCCCATGAAAAATAGAATTATTAACTCCTTCAATGGTAGCCATTAAGATTTTACCATACAACTCGTTGCTGATGTTCCCCTCGTCACACAAATTATCAACTAACCTTTCGATAAACCAAATGTTTTCGGGTTTAGATGATATTTTAATCTTTTTCTCCATCAGATAATAATTTACCAATGTATACTACTTTGAAGAATAAAAAGTTGCAAAATAACAACCTTTTTAATTACTTTTTCTTGCGCAACCAAATAATTGGGTTAACCCAAGAACCTTCTTCGTTAATTCTAAACCCTAGAATATTACTATTGTCGCCATTTCCAGAGTAAATAGTACCAATTTTTTGACGGGTTGTAACTTTATCGCCAGGGTTAACAGTTACATTAATAACATTATTATAAACAGAAAAATAATCACCATGCTTTATTAATATAGTCATATTTGATCCTGGCATATACATAACCTTTGTAACAACACCATCGAAAATGGCTAAAACATCACCATCTTTAGGAATAGATATTTTAATACCATCCTCTTTAACCATAACCGATTTTATTAAGAAGTGATTATGTACACCAAAATTAGATACTAATACACATTCCCTACCTGGCCATGGTAATTTACCTTTATTCTTTTTAAAATATTTAGCTAGGTTTATATCTTCTTCAGAAATAACTTTTGAACGAGCACGCTCCAATGCAGCAATACGCTCATCTTCAATTAGCTTATTAAGAACATCGGTAAGCTCCTTTTCTCTTTTTAATTGATTATTGAGTGTTTGCTGCAAACTTTTAATATTTAAAGAAGCCTCCTTAATAAGTTCCTCTTGCTTAATCTTATCTTTAGAGATATTAGCTAACTGTGTTTTTTGCTCTAACAAAACAGACTTTTTTTGAACCTTTAGGCTTTTTAAATCTTTTCGTAATCTTATATAATCATTCTGTTTACTTTTTACCTCTGTAACTTTATTTCTTTGATATTCAGAAATATTTTGAATGTATTTAATACGCTTATATGCCTGATCAAAATCAGAAGAAGCAAAAACAAACATTAACATTTGATACTTATCTCTATTTCGATAACTGTATTTAATAAGCTTAGCATATTCAATCTTTAAATTTTCAATATCCTTTTTTAGAGTAT
>JAFGOQ010000156.1 GCA_016926405.1 Bacteroidales bacterium | reverse complement strand
TTTCTGTAACTATAAAATCTTTAAGCCACATACTTCCCAAAATAGTTATTGTATTTTGTTTTATATCGAAAGCCTCTGCGTACTTACATAATACTTTTAAATCGAGTGTAACCAAACATATATTAAAAGCTCTGTTTTCGCCATAAACAAAAGCATGTTCAATATACGGAAGCATACATATAGCTTCTTCAATTAAATTAGGAACACAATATTTACCATTACTAAGTTTGTAACCATCCTTTATCCTACCAATAATATATAAGTAGCCATCATTGTCTATACGACCTATATCACCTGTTTTAAAAAAGCCTTCACTAGTGAAATACTTCTCTGTTTGCTCTTTTAAATTTAAATATCCTATCATTAAACTATCGCTCTTAACACATACTTCGCCAGAATCACTATCTGGATATCCATCAAATTTACGTATTTGAATTTCTGTGCCGATTAAAGGAAGGCCTACACTACCCCTTCTTACATTTTTAGGACTATTAACACTTACAACTGGAGAACATTCTGTTAAACCATAACCATTATAAAGGGGCATATCTAAAGCTCTAAAAAACTGCTCTACCTCAATACTCAAATTAGCACTACCACACATAAAAGCTTTAACACGTCCACCAAATGCCTTACGTATAGTCTTATAAAGAAAAATATTAATAACCTTATGAATTAATTTATTAATTATTCTTGTCCACAGTGTTTTAGCCAATTCAGATCTATTAAAACTAAATAGTCCCATATTAAAAACTCCACGTACAATAGCAGGCCTATATTTAACCTCGCTAATAATAAAATTCATTATTTTATTAAATATTTTAGGAACCCCAAGAAGATGTGTAGGCTTAACAATTTTCAACTCTTGAAGTAAAGTTTCTTTATTTGAGTTTAAAACAATAGAACCGCCATTAATCATCATAAAATGTAATTCACATGTCTGTCCAAACGAATGAGCCCATGGCAATATGGATAAAGAACAATCGCTCTCAACCAAATTATTCCAATATTTATGCGAAGCAAAAACATTACTAATTAAATTTTTATGTGTTAACTGAACACCTTTTGAACTCCCTGTAGTACCCGATGTGTAAATAATTTCTGCTATCTGGTTCTCATCAACTTTAGGGAAATCGAAAGGATTTTGCTTTCCTAACTCTTCAATAAACGGGAAGCTATTTTTATAATCTGCCGATCTAATTGTAATAACAGTGATATCATCAGTTAAATATTTACGTATCTGTTTACGTATATTATCGTCGGCTACTATTAAAATATTTATACCTGCATCATTTAATATATGACCAATATTAATTGGTAATTCGTTAGGATACATTGGAATAAAAGTCCCACCAATAGCGTAAGTAGCAAATGCCGATATAACCCAATATTTGGAATTTGCTTCAACCAGACCTACTATTGGATTATTGTTGAAGCAGCACATTTTTAAACCAGCACCAATTAACTTAACTCTGGTCATTAATTCGTCGTAACTATCCCAAATAATCTTATCATTTTCTACTATTCCAAGAAAGTTATTCTTTCCATATAACTTGGCCGACGAAAAAAACATTTCGCCTAAACTGGTTGACTGATATACTTCGATGGGTAAATTTTCCATAAACCCAATTTACAAAAAATGCTGTAAAACTGATATAAGTAAAATAGAGCTATTTAACTTAGAATTATCAATTTTTGTCACTATTTTCACTTTTTTAGAAAAACTAATTATTATGACCATTAAAGAAAAAATAGCCAAATTACGATTGGTAATGTCAGATAAAAAAATTAATGCTGTTATTATACCAAGTAGCGATCCACATTTAAGCGAATATATTGCCGACAGATGGAAGGCCAGAGAGTGGTTTTCTGGTTTCAATGGTTCGGCTGGAACTCTTGTTGTTACAAAAAGAAAAGCAGCGCTGTGGACCGACTCGCGATACTTCCTGCAAGCCGAAAGACAACTAAAACAAACAAATATTAGATTAATGAAAATGGGGTTGTCTGACACTCCCGATATTTACGATTGGATATTTATTAACACTCCAGAAAATGGAGTTGTTGCATTCGATGGAGAGTGTTTATCAAGTTCGATTGTTAAAGATTTTTCAGCAAAGTTCTCGAAAAAAGATATTAGAGCTGTTTCCGATTTCTCATTAATTAATAATGTATGGGAGAACAGACCCGAAATTCCTAGTAACAATATCTTCTCGTTAGACCTAAAATATTGCGGAAAATCAAGAGCTAGTAAAATTAAAGATCTTCAAAATTATCTTATTGATAATAATACCGAAGCTATAATATTGACTGCCCTAGACGATATTGCATGGACCTTTAATCTACGAGGTTCGGACATTAAATACAATCCTGTTTTTATCTCGTTTGCAATTATCACAAAAGAAAAATCTTATCTATTTACTAATAAATCGAAGATTAGTGAAAAAGATTATGCCGAATTGGCTTTTGATAATGTTGAAATACAAAACTATAATAACATCTACTTTTTTGTTATTGAAGCAAATTACAAATCGGTAATTGTTAATACAGACAAAATAAATTACCGCCTTTTTAATACGTTAAATGAATGTAGCAAGATAATTGATAGCAAAACAATCCCAACACTGTCGAAAGCTATTAAAAACGAAATTGAAATTGGTGGAATGAAAAATGCTCACCTTAAAGATGGCGTAGCTTTGACAAAATTTTTCATCTGGCTCGAGAAAACTCTTGAAAAAAGAGACACTAGCGAACTAGAGATTACAGAAAAGCTACAAGAATTCCGTAGTCAACAAAGCGAATTTATCGACGAAAGCTTTTCTTCTATAGTTGGGTATAAAGGAAACGGAGCTATTATTCATTACAGTGCAACACCAGAAACTAACGCAACAATAAAAAAAGATGGTTTTCTATTAATTGATAGTGGTGCACAATATCTTGATGGTACAACAGATATTACACGAACTATACATCTGTCAACTCCAACAGAAATTGAATGTAGAGATTATACAACTGTTCTTAGAGGTCACATAAATCTTGCAAAAGCTAAGTTTCCTTATGGTACACGCGGTTCGCAACTCGATGTGATTGCACGGATGCCGTTTTGGGAAAACGCTCTTAATTACGGACACGGTACAGGTCACGGAATTGGTTGCTTTCTAAATGTTCACGAAGGTCCTCAAAGTATTCGTCCTCAAGAAAATCCTCAGATTATTGAAGCTGGAATGATTACATCTAACGAGCCTGGAATATATATTAAAGACAAGTACGGTATTAGAATTGAGAACCTTATTCTAGCTTGCGAATCGGAAAAGAACGATTTCGATAACTTCATGAATTTCGAAACTATTACATACTGCTTTATTGACAAAACAGCAATAAACAAAAATTTAATGTTACCAAATGAGATAGAGTGGTTTAACAATTATCACAAACAAGTTTTCGATCTCTTATCGCCTCATCTAAATACCGAAGAGACCAATTGGTTAAAGCAAAAAACATCTGAATTATAATTCTTAAAGCCGGTGATAAATACTATCACCGGTTTTTTTTATCGTCACCACAAAACCTTTAACTTATTACTTTGTTTATACACAAAGCCATTTTAACCTATAAACATTCGAAGAATCATACAAGGTTAAAAAGTTAAAAACAAGCAAGAAGGCAATGAGAACAATCTTATCAACAAAAGAAAAAGCCCTTAGATTTAATCTAGACTCGTCTGTTTATGGAACAATAGCCGAAATTGGCGGTGGACAAGAGGTTGCCCGAAATTTCTTTCAGGCAGGCGGAGCATCTGGCACTTTAGCAAAAACTATTTCGGCATACGATAAAACTTTTAGCGATCACAATTACGAATCGAAAACCAGCAGATACGTTTCAAAAGATAGATTAAAAGCAATGTTGGAAAAAGAGTTTGGCGAGTTGGAAATTCTACTCGGTAACAAACAGCCACAACGAAAACATTTTGCTTTTGCTAACACTGTAGAGACTCTTAATTTTCATAAAACAAACAAAGGTCACGGATGGCTTGGGATTACTTTTCAGACCGAACCTAACAAAAAGGCTAATCATATTTACATACATGTTAAGCTTCTTGAAAACGACAATAATCTTCAACAATATTCACTTGGAACATTAGGTATAAATCTTATTTGGGCAGCTTTTAACTATCGCGAAAAGCCAAATACTTTTCTTAAATCGCTTTTAGATAATTTAGATACCGACAGAGTTGAGATTGATTTTATAAGAATGAAAGGTCCCGATTTAGACTTCATTGATAACCGATTATTAGGAGTACAACTGGTTAAAAACGGAATGACTCCTGCTATTATGTTCGACAGAAACGGACTTGTTCAGCAACCTGGCGACCTGCTATATAAAAAGAATGTTTTAGCTTTCCGTGGTTCGTTCAGACCAATTACTTATGTTGGTATGGATATGCTACGTACAGCATTTTCTATTTTTAAAACAGACAAAACTTACTCAAAAGAAAACACCTTTTGCTTTTGCGAAATTACATTAAACAACCTTCAAAAGACTGGAGAATTTAACGAAAAAGATTTTCTACAACGTGTCGACATTCTTAATGGAATGGGACAAAATGTTATGGTTTCAAGCTTCGAAGAGTTTTACAAGCTATCAGATTATTTCAGCTCGCTAAAAATTAACAAACTACGAATTGTGGTGGGTATTTTAACCTTTACTAAAATATTCGACCCAAGTTATTACAACAAGTTAAATGGTGGCATTCTTGAAGCTCTAGGACGACTGTTTAAACATAACACAAAACTATATGTGTACCCTGCTTTAGATAAAGAGAACAATACTCTGCTCGACTCTACTAACATGGATATACCAATCGACATAAAACATATTTACAATTACCTTGTTGAAAATAGAAGGATTCTGGATATCAAAAATCACAACAAAGCATGGATTGAATTCTTCCCTCACGATGTAATCGAAAAAATTAAAAATAACGACAATAGTTGGGAATCGATGGTTCCGAAATTCGTTTCGAAACAGATAAAAAAACACGAACTCTTTGGTTATCGCAAAGAGTTACATTGGTAATGTTTAACAAGTAAAATAACTATTAGCATAATTTTCTACCTCAACGGTAAAAACAAAAGATATGGACAAATTTGCATTTTTAAACAATATAGATGTAGAGACAATAGACACTCTCTACAATGAATACCTTATTAATCCCGATTCGGTGGATAAAAGCTGGCGATGGTTTTTCGATGGCTACGAATTCTCGAAGACTAAATTCGCAAAAATGCCAAACGAGGCTAGTAATTTAGGTATGGACAAAGAGTTTGATGTTATAAACCTTATTGAAGGGTACCGAAAGCGCGGTCATTTGTTTACAAAAACAAATCCTGTTAGAACGCGCCGCAAATATTCGCCTACACTAGATAAAAAAAACTACAATCTTTCCGACGACGACTTAAATTCTACATTTAGAGCGAGTGCAAAACTAGGTTTGCAAAATGCTACTCTAGCCGAAATAATTGACTTTTTAGAAAACACCTACTGCCAAAGTATTGGATGCGAATATATGTTTATTCGCGAACCCGAAGTTATTGAGTGGCTAACAAAAAAGATTGAAGAAAACCGCAACACTCCTACTTTCACTGCCGACAATAAAAAAGCAATATTTAACGATTTAAAAAAGGCTGTTGGTTTCGAACAATTTATTCATAGAAAGTTTACAGGGCAAAAACGCTTTTCGCTTGAAGGAGCCGAATCGTTAATTCCTGCACTTAACGCTATTGTTTCTTTTGGAGCCGACAAAGGCTGCCAGGAGTTTGTTATAGGAATGTCGCATCGCGGAAGGCTTAACGTGCTGGCCAATGTATTAGGAAAACCATACAACAATATTTTCAGTGAATTTTTAGGCGAAGAGTACGAAGAGACTATTTCGCTTGGTGATGTTAAATACCATTTAGGTTTTTCGAACAAAATAACTACTCCTAATGGCAAAGAGGTAGAAATTCGCCTTGCCCCTAACCCATCGCATTTAGAAACTGTTGCTCCTGTGGTACAAGGTATTTCACGAAGCAAAATAGACACAAAATATCAGGGCAATTATAAATCGCTAATTCCTATTATTGTGCATGGCGATGCCGCTATTTCGTCGCAGGGTGTTGTGTACGAAACATTGCAAATGTCGCAGCTTAATGGATATAAAACTGGAGGTACAATTCATATTGTTGTTAACAACCAAATAGGCTTTACAACAAATTACCTAGACGGCCGATCGAGCACATACTGTACAGATATTGCAAAAGTTACCAAGGCTCCTATTTTCCATGTTAATGGCGACGATGCCGAAGCTGTTGTGCATACTATTGATATTGCGGTGCAGTACAGACAGAAGTATCATCACGATGTTTTTATCGATCTTTTATGTTACCGTAAACACGGCCATAACGAGGGCGATGAGCCACGATTTACGCAGCCTACACTTTATAAAGCTATCAGCAAGCACTCTAACCCATTCGATATTTACACTAAAAAGTTAATATCAGAAGAGGTGTTTACTGTTGACGATATTAAAGCTAGACAAGAGAAATATAACAATAAACTAGAGTCTGAATTAACAATAGCTCAACAAGACCATAAGGTTTTTATTCCTCAGTTTTTAAAAGAGAACTGGACTGACTTTACGCATCCTCAGCCTGATGATTTCTTTAAAGAGACAAAAACAGATATAAGCCAAGACAAATTTACAGAGTTGGCTAACAAAACCTTTAGCTTACCTGAAGACAAGCAGTTTTTTAAAAAGGTTATTAAGCTTAACAACGATAGATTAAATCTTATTGCCGAGGGTAAAACCGACTGGGCTATTGGCGAGCTAATGGCTTATGCTTCGCTATTAGACGAAGGGTTTGCTGTGCGTGTTAGTGGTCAGGATTCCGAGCGCGGCACATTTTCGCACCGCCATGCTGTTTTAACTATAGAAGATACTACCGAGAAATACACACCGCTTAAAAACATAAAACCAAACCAACCCGCTTTTGACATTTACAACTCGCCTCTTTCGGAATATGGAGTTATGGGGTTTGAATATGGCTATGCCTTAAATAATCCAAAAGCACTTACTATTTGGGAGGCTCAGTTTGGCGATTTCCATAATGTTGCCCAGGTAATAATCGACCAGTATATTGCTTCGGCAGAAGATAAGTGGGGACTTATGAACGGACTTGTTTTAATGCTTCCCCACGGTTACGAAGGACAAGGGCCAGAACACTCAAGTGCACGCATTGAGCGCTTTTTAACTCTTTGTGCAAACTATAATATTCAGGTGTTAAATCCATCGACACCGGCAAATATTTTCCACGCTTTACGTATGCAAATGCATCGTAAATTCCGTGTTCCCATGGTAATTTTCACACCAAAAAGTTTGCTGCGTCATCCTCTTTGTTTGTCTGATATTTCAGACTTTACCAACAATCAGTTTCAACGAATTATTGACGACAACGACACCATTAAAGATGAGGTTACAAGAGTTGTTTTTTGCTCGGGTAAGTTATACTACGATTTACTTGAGAAGAAAAACTCGCTTGGCGTAAAAGATATTGCCATTGTAAGAATTGAACAAATTTACCCTTTCCCAATGGACGAGTTTAAAGAGGTTTTAAACTCGTATCCTAACGCCATAAAATGGATTTGGGCACAAGAAGAACCCGAAAATATGGGAGCATGGAATTTTATTAAAACAACACTCGATAAGATAGAGCTTCAGCCTGTAACACGTTTGGCAAGTGGTAGTCCTGCTGTTGGTCTATCGAAAATTCATAATATCGAGCAGCAAAATATTATCAATAAAATTTTCAGAAAGTGCGAATGCCATCTTAATAATATATACTGTGGTTTACAATGCGAAAAAGGTAGCGCTAAACCCGAGATTACTCGTCAGTATAAGTATTTAGATGCACTAACAAATCCAGAAAAACGATAAATCAAAAATACCAATCAGATGAAAATAGAGATAAAAATACCTAGCCCAGGAGAATCGATAACCGAAGTTGAATTAGCATCGTGGGCTGTTGCCGATGGCGATTTTGTTGAGAAAGATCAGGACATTGCCGAAATAGAATCGGACAAAGCTACCTTGCCGCTTATTGCTGCCGAATCGGGTATTATTCATATTAACATTACCGAAGGAACAACAGCCAAAGTTGGCGATGTTGCTTGTGTTATCGACTCGTCGGGTACTCAACAAGCTCCCACTAGAGAAAAAGAAAAAGAAAAAGAAGAAGAGATAGTTATTAACAATGTTGTTGAAGAAAAAAACAATCAACCACAAACAGTTGAAAAGCCTTCTACCCATAGCAATATTAAAGCAACACCATTGGCTAAAAAAGTTATCGAGAAGAATAATCTTAACGTAGACGAGGTGGTTGAAGGATTGCGAAAACTTACAAAAACCGATATTGATAACTATCTGCAGAATCGCGATAATATTGAAGCTACCAAAGCTGGTATACCAACCGACGACCAACGAATAAAGATGTCGTCGTTGCGAAAAAAAATTAGCGAACGATTAGTGTCGGTAAAAAACGAAACGGCAATGCTTACAACCTTTAACGAGATTGATATGACTGCCGTAAAGGAACTGCGCACAAAATACGGAAAGCGTTTTGCCGATACTCACGATATTCGCCTTGGGTTTATGTCGTTTTTTACAAAGGCGGCATCGTTGGCGCTTAATGAGTTTCCAATGGTTAAATCGTATTTAGATAATGGCGATATTGTTATTCCTGCACAAAACCATATTGGTATAGCTGTTCAGGCAAAAAAGGGACTTATGGTACCTGTTGTTCGAAATACCGAACAATTATCGCTTGTTGAAACAGAGAAAAACATTGCTCTTATTGCCGAGCGTGCTCGTACCGGGAAAATTACTATCGACGAACTTAATGGTGGTATTTTTACAATTACCAACGGAGGTGTTTTTGGATCGATGATGTCTACTCCTATTCTTAATCCTCCGCAATCGGGAATACTTGGCTTACACGCAATACAAGATCGCCCCGTTGCCATAAATGGTAAAGTAGAAATACGCCCAATGATGTACATTGCCCTTTCGTACGATCATAGATTAATTGACGGTAAAGATTCGGTTGGTTTTCTTGTTAAGGTAAAACAGCTAATAGAAAATCCGCTGTTAATGCTTATGCCTGCTGGCAATGCCAACGAAAATTTATTGGGCTTATAGCTTATAAAAACAACAGAGGGTGTAGAAAAACTAAATTAGGCTGTCACCCTGAACGGTAGTCGAAGGATTGTTTCATTGAAAACACAACGTTTCGACTTCCGTTCAACGTGACATTTTAATTAATTGTTTTTATACACCCTCTATTTTTATTTATCTAAATCGGGAAAAAGTGCTCGCCCGTGTTCGTTGTATTGCTCTAAAGTATATTTCCAACGTTTGTGCGACCAAAGCCAAAAATCGGGCTTTTGGTTTATAAGTTTTTCAACTGTCAACATGTACGCTTTAGTAATTTCACCAAGCTCTGTTTGGCGCGGATTATCAATTAATCGTTTAACCTCTAAAGTGTAGTAACCACGTTTAACCTTTTTCACATCGAAAAAGATAAGAGGAAAATCCATCTTCTTTGAATAAGCCTCGGGACCATGAATACAAGCTGTAATCTGATTCAAAAACTTCATCCAAATAGCATTTTTCAGAGGGCTAGGATTCTGATCGGCAGCCATAATAATCATTGGCGGACGCTTACGCTCAACCATAAAAGCCTCTTTAGTCTCGCGAATAGAAACCATCTCCATTCCATTATCGGCACGAAGTTTTTTCAAATATCGTTCAATATGTTTGTTGGCAACAGGCATGTATAACGAAATTGCCTGATGCTTAAACTTTGACGCAACAGCCATAATACCCCACTCCCAATTACCGTAGTGATAAGCACATGCTATTAACCCCCTATTTGCCTCATAAAGATCGTCGACAATTTCGGGATTCAGAATTTTATATCGCTTATCAATTTGCTTTTGAGTCATTCCGTAACCCTTTATGCTTTCAACAAGGATATCGCCAAAGTGACTATAGAAAGCACGCATAATTTTCTTTATCTCTTGCTGACTTTTATCTGGAAACGATCGGGTAAGATTACCTAAAACAACAGCTCGTCGATATCTTATAACATAATAAAACAGCACAAACATAAAGTCCGACAACAGATATAACAACCAAAAAGGTACAATCTTCATCAACAACCGAAACAGTCTGAAAAGTAAATATGATATGTATTGCATGTGTCTATTTTTAAATAAAGAGCAGCAAAGCTACAATAAAAAAGGATAAAAATTATATGATATTAGATTTTAGAAAAGAAACCAGCGGTAAGAATGAGGGTCAATTTTGTCGAACAAAAAGTACTCTGTACTGGTAAAGGGTCAATTTTGTCGAACGAAAAGTACCCTGTACTGGTAAAGGGTCAATTTTGTCGAACGAAAAGTACTCTGTACTGGTAAAGGGTCAATTTTGTCGAACGAAAAGTACTCTGTACTGGTAAATGGTCAATTTTGTCGAACGAAAAGTAGTCTGTACTGGTAAAGGGTCGATTTTGTCGGACGAAAAGTAGTCTGTACTGGTAAAGGGTCAATTTTGTCGAACGAAAAGTACTCTGTACTGGTACAGGGTCAATTTTGTCGAACGAAAAGTACTCTGTACTGGTAAATGGTCGATTTTGTCGAACGAAAAGTACCCTGTACTGGTAAATGGTCGTTTTTGTCGAACGAAAAGTACTCTGTACTGGTAAATGGTCAATTTTGTCGAACCAAAAGCACTCTGTACTGGTAAATGGTCAATTTTGTCGAACGAAAAGTACTCTGTACTGGTACAGGGTCAATTTTGTCCATCAATACAAACAGAAATAAAAAAAGGGAGACACCAAAGGCATCTCCCTAAAACTAAAATTATTTACTATTTACTTAACTATAACTTTTACAATGTTTACAGAATTCTCTGCCACCACTTTAACCAAATAAACACCATTAACTTTTACATTAATAACAGCATTATTTCCGTTCATAACGCCACTGTTAACAACTCTACCATTCATATCAACTAAATACCATTGAGCATTGCTAACATTATTAACATTTAGAGTAAATGTTCCATTACTTGGATTTGGATAAGCAGTAATACCCATATCGATACCATCGGCAATAGCTGTTGCAGTAGTTTTTTCAACAGTAACAGAAACAACATTTGAAGCCTGCGACTCGCCATCGGGATTAGAATAAACAGCAGTAACATAATATTCGTAAGTTGCATCTGCATCTTCTAATTGTTCATTAAAAGTTAACTCTGTCTGATCACTCAACTCAACACCATTACGATATAATTTGTAAGAAACCAATTCGCCATCAGCCTGACGAGTGGCAGTTTTAACATTTATCATTGGTGTAACAGAAGAATTAGCAACGCGAGTTTTGTTTTGCTTATTCACAACCGATTTAACCATAGGAGCACAAGCAGCTCTACGAGAAGTTTCCTCGGCCGATACTACTTTAATATCGTCGATAGCCATCTGCCATCCATCGGTAAATTCGTAAACAAAAGCAATTTTAATGTTCTTGCCATCGTAAGCAGATAAATCAACAGAAATTTCAGATTGATATTCGTTTGGTTCAGCACCATCAGTATAGTAAAGCACTTCGTTCCAAGCACCATCGGCCAATACCATTACTCTAAAGTTAGTGTAGTAATAAGTTCCATCCGACTCGTCATTCATATACCATGCCCAGAAAGTAAGCTTGTCGCCGTTCTCAATAGCTAATTCAGGAGAAATTAACCAGTTAAAATCGGGAGCAGAATAAGCTATAGCAACAGCATATTTTCCACCATGAATATATTTAGGCTGAGGATTACCCTCTGCATCAGTATATGTGTTTTCGTCAATCTTCGTCCATTTCTTACCACCTGCGGCAGTTGGATCTGTTTGCTCGCCATCGATAGTAGCGCTGTATTTAACGCTCCAACCTTCAGATGGCCATACATTACCTTCGAAATCTTCGTTAAGCTTAACACCTTCAGGTAACATATCAACACCCTTTTCCCAAGCAAGAGAAACTGTTCTGTCTTCTTTGTTAAAGTCGGCAGTAAGATTCATAGGAGCTAAGAAATTTGGCTTTTTAACAACAACCATATTCTCAGCTGTACTAGTTCCTTCGCCTAGTTCGTTAGTAACTGTTAACGAAATAGTGTAGTTACCTGGCTCGTTAAATTTAACATAAACATTCTCCGAAGAAGCGTCAGTACCGTCAACAAATTCGTATGTCTCTGGAGTAATTTTCCACTGACGAGCTGTTGCTACTGGATTACAAACAGTACCATCGAAAAACTGAACTACTCCACCAGGGAAGAATGATAGCTCGCCAATATAATAAAAGTTAGGACTTGGCTTAGCAGGAGCAACAGGATTCTCGTACATCTTAAGGAAATCGTCCCAACGAGTTTCTGAAATTGTTAAATACAAGTTGGGTAATAAATAAGCACCAGCCATATTATTTGCCATAATATTCTCAGGCAACCAAATTTTCATACCTGTAGCATTTGGTCGGTTATTCTCTAAAGACTTAACAACACAAGAGTTGTAAGCTGTAAGAAACTTATCGGCTTCTTCTTTAATTTGGTCAGAGATACCTGCATTTTCTTTTAGTAACTGAACAAAATGACCTAAATCTTTATGTTCAATATAGTCGTCACCATCAGAATACCATGCAGCATCAACACACTCTTTAACAGCTGCTTTATTTTCGTAAAGCGATTGAGAAAGAAGATCGGCAAAGTTGTTAAGAGCAGGAATAAAGTCAGACTTAAACTTATCGGTTCTGATAGCAGCTTGAGTAGTATTAGCAGTTCCTTGCGAACCATTATCGAATGAAGCATCGTACATCTCAACAATATTGGCAGCAAAGTCGTAAATATCAACTTGTGAATTATCGTTTAACATAGCAAACGATGAATTATAATCCCAACCATCGCCTGGTTCAGTTTTTTCTGAGGCAATAACAACATTTGTATAATCTTTAATCTCGTATGAAGTCTCAACCTGACCAAGTAAACAAACGTCGAAACCAAAGATATCCATTCCTTGTCCATCAACATCTTTAAAAGCTTTAAGAGCCTTTCTCAGATCCCACAGTTTCATGTCGCCACAAGCAGCTTTAACAACAGGAGTTTGTTTATTACGGAAAATACCATCGCCATGATCCCAAACATTACAACCATAGTGTTTAGCCTGGAAGTTCTCTTTACCCCAAAGAATAAAGTCGCGAAGAGTTTCCCATTTATTCATGTCAAGATTGGCATTCAAATGTTCGCTAATACGTTTCGAAACAATCTCGGTATTCATACCATTACCATCCTTAGTAATGTAGTATATACCGTCTTTTTCGTCGTCATTACAATCGTAAAGAACAAGGTAATTAACCTTACCTTCAATTGAACCATTTACCTCCCACTCGTTAATGTCGCGGTTACCGTTAAGACCTGTTCCATCTTCGTATAAATACAACATATAAGTCCAGTCGGAAGTACCACATTCGGCTTTAATATTTAGAGTAAACAGATTTTCTTCGGCATTACTGTTTATTGTAATCTTACCTAAATCAGCAGTCTCTGTCTCAACAGTAGTGTTATAAGTAATAACAATTTCAGCAGTCTCTTTAACAGCTAAAGAAGTATTAGAAGGATTATTTTTAACAACAAACTTATCGCCTTCAAAATTAATATCTCCTAAATCAATAGGCTGATTACCAATATTACGAATAGAAAGAGTGTACTCTTTTGAAGAGTTTGGCTTAACCATTCCAAGGTATTGTGTAGCGTTATTTTCTACCTCTTGGCTTCCAAATTCAACAACAAGGTGTTTACCATCAATACCATTTATTGTGATATTGTCGAAAGCAGCACCATTAGACTCTTCACTTAAGTTTGAATACATAAAACCAAACTGATAACCATCAGCAAGATACTCGTCAGGAATTTGGAAAGAAGAACTTTCCCACGCCTTGTTTGGCATTAATTGTTTAATAAATACCCATGCATCGGCAGGCGATTTACGTCCAACAACAGCAAAACCTAAGATATCGGCAAAATAGTCAAACGAAAAATTAGCTCTACCAAATTCGCCTAAATTTAGAGGAGGAAGAGCTACTATTGCAGAAGCCTCAGTATATCCAAAGAAACCACCAGGAACCTCAGATGTGTTAACTGCAACATAAGTACCATCATGTGCAGGGAATTGGAAAAATTCGTTATCAAAATCGGCAGTAACACCTGCTTTAAACTCAAATTGTTCGTCAGAGAATAACCAATCTGCATAAGTAGATTCGAAATTCTGTGAATATGGCAGGTTAAGCGATTTATAAGAAACTATATTTACTGTTTTAGATGGGAATGACTCGGCACCATTGTTGTTAACAAAAGTAGCATAGTATCTGTACTCACCTGTTTCAAGATTTTCGTCTGTCCATTCTGTTGTTTGAGGGTCTGTAACCTCTTTAACAACGACATCGTCGCGATAGATATTTATTTTACCAAAATCGTCGATCTGATTTTTTGTTGTAGCACCAATAATAGATACTTCGTCAATAGCAACTTCATAACCATCGGAATATTCGTATACAAAAGCTATTCTAACAGTTTTGTTGGCATAACCAGAAAGGTCAACAACAACTTCCGATTGGTAAGTGTTTGAAGGTGATCCTTCGGTGTAAAATAGTTCTTCATTCCATTGACCATCGGCTTTAACCATTACTCTAAAATTAGAGAAATAACTATCGTCGTTAAAATACCATAACCAGAAGCTTAATTTATCGCCATCAACAATTTGCTGTTCTGGAGTAATAAGCCAGTTGAACTCTTTTGATCCGTAAGATATTGCCGACGAGTATTCGCCAAACTGAACATATTGAGGATCGCTAAAAGTATTTTTATCGCACAAGAACCATTGTTGATCTTCTTCGGCAGAAGGATCAACTAATTCACCATCTAATGTAGCGCTATATTTCGATTCCCAACCAGCAGGAGGCCATGCTTCGCCTTCGAAACCTTCAAGATACTTAGCCTCTGCAGAAAGCGACGACCATGATACTTTTACATTATTATAATTGGCAGTAGCATTAAAACCTTTTAGAGGAGCTACATCAGCAACACCTGGTCTTACAACAACTGTATGAGTTGCCGATAATTCAGAATCGCCATTTAAAATAACTGTAATTGTTTTCTCGCCAAGAGTTGTGTACTTAACAGTAGGATTTGCCTCTGTTGAAGTAGCAGGTACAGCACCTTCGCCAAAATTCCACTCAATAGTACCATACGATCCTTTTACCAAAGAAGTTAATTTTACATCTTGGTTAATTCCTGTTTCGGTAACATCAATTTCGAAATCTATTTCAGGAGCAACAGTAGTAACTAAAACACCATCTGTTTGATACGATTCGCCACCAGCATAAACAACAGACATAGTGCAAACATAATCACCAACTGCATTATTTGGTTTTTCGAAATTACGAACATCGGCAGCTAGAGTAGCACCTTGCTTAACTCCGTCTAAGTAAATATTATATCCAATAGGTGTGTCGCTACCTTTTTGCACAGGTGCAGACTCGGCGAAAACGGCACTAAAACGTTGGCGACTATCAATTTTGTCACCTGCTTTATCGTTGCTTTGGAATTGAGGAACAAGCAGGCTTCTTCTGCTCTTAACACCTGTTACTCTTCTTTTTGTTGATTTATCTTCTATTGTAACATCGTCAATAGCAATATTATGACCATTACTGTACTTTTGAACAAAAGCAAATTTAACCGATTTACCAGCATATTCAGCAAGATCAATAGTTACAATATCTGTCATCTCGTTAATTAATTCATCAGGACCAAAGCTTTGAAGTTCGGACCATGTACCGTTTTCTTGAACCATTACTTTGAAAATAGAAGTGTAATAGTCGCTACGGAAATACATTTCGAATGATAATTGCTTATCGGCCTCAATATCTATTGATGGAGTAATAAGCCAGTTAGTTTTTTTAGCACTATAATAAATAGCCGCACCATACGAACCCGTTTTAACATATTTAGACACATCAGAAAGTACCCAAGATGTTGATCCTAGAGATAAATTAGATAGTTCAGTATCAAAGTCGTCAGAAACTTTAATTTGCCATCCTGCAGGAGGGAAATAACCAGACTCAAAACTCTCTGGATTTTGCATCACAGGAGTCTCTCCTGGAGCATACCACGACATTTTAATTGTGTTAAAATCAGCCGCTGCACCAAAAAAGCTTGGTTGAACATAATTTGCATTACCAGAAACTACAGTAACAACATTTTCAATTGTTTTAACGTTTGTTTTTCCCTGATCATCAGTAATTGTTAGTTTAGCAGTTTTGTCACCTAAGGTTGTGTATGTTACTGAATGAGGTCCTTTAGTGTCAGCTGTTGCAGGTGTTGCTCCTTCACCAAAATTCCATTGGTACGAAACAACTTTATCTCCGCCAATTGAGGCGTCTGTGAATATTACCTGCTCGTTGATACCAACTTTGTTTGTTGATGCACTAAAACCAGCAAAAACACCTTCAGAAATAACATTTACTGTGTAATCTTCTACTTCGCCATAAGAAATTGACTGACAAGGCTGAAGAGGTGTACTACCGTACATTGCAGAAACTCTCATTCTTGCACTTCCAGCTATAGCTGTAGTAGGCACTTCAACCGAACCAACTAGAGTAGATCCTTTTGATAAGGATAGGATAGTCTGCTCGTTATCGCTAAAAACAAAATCATGATTCCAGTCAACCCAAACAACAGCCTGAAGACTAAAAGAACCATCAATTGTTACAGCAATATCGAAACTTTCGCCAATAAAAAACTCAGATGATAAATTAGTAAAATCACCATAATTTTCTTGATTAGAATCGTTGTTAACATCACCAAAAGTAACATTAGTAATGTGTTCAAACATGCTATTAGTAGAACTACTAGAGCAATAAGTTCCGCTTTCCTGTGCTTTAGCAGCAAAACTCCCCGTGAGAAGAAAAAATGCTAAAACAAACATTTTAAAAGAATAAAATTTCCTCATTGTTAATAATTATTAGTAAAACAATAGATGCCGCTATCTTTATGTTTAGTGATAACGTTTACCAACAAGACACTTGATTCAATTTTTAAACAAGCATTTTATTGGGAGCGGTGTAAACATATAATTGTTAATATGGGATAAAGAAAATAACAGGTCGTCATTATCGCAACATAGAATAAAACCGCTGCAACATTGTCACAACAAGCTTTATAATAAGCACAGAATCAACAAGAAACAAAATCTAGTTATTTTGTTAAATTTGAGTTTATTATTGATGAATAAATAAAAAATGTTTTGGAAATCACAATAACTACATAATATTATACCACACTATGCACTATATTGTCGATAAGATTTAATGATATAAATCTACAGTTCGGCTAAGAATGTGTTAATATTAACATTTGGATCTGTAATATTCAATCTTTTACGTAATCTATAACGTGCTGTATCTATGCCACCAGGAGATTGGTGAGTGATAAGAGAAATCTCTTTAGAAGTCATATTCATTCGCAAGAAAGCACAAAGACGTCGTTCGGCAGTAGTAATATTTGGGAACTGAGTTGTTAGCTTATCGTTAAAGTCTTTTTGTATTTCATCAAATCTAATATCAAATTCTTGCCAAATATTCTCTTTTGTATTTGCTCTTAGCTCTAAAATAAGTGCATCTAATTTCTTTTGATTCTCCTTTTTCATGTATTTACTTAAATCAAGAAGTTTATCAGTTATCTGAGCGATGAACTCATTTTTTTCAGTAACATGCATTATGTGGTTTGTAAGCTCATGGTTTTTACCCATAATTTGCTGCTCTAGAATCTGTTTTTCGATTAAATAAGATTGTTCTGTTTTATTTAGTTCAATTCTAGAGACTCTTTTAACGTATCTATATCGTTGTATAGATATAATTATTAGAGCCAACAAAAGAGCTAACCCCATAAGCAAAACTATAATAAGACTTTTACGTCGAGTAAGCTTTAAATCTTGCAATTCGTTATCTTTTTGTAGCACTAAAATCTTATTGTTTTGTTTCTCTATTTCAAATTCTTTCTGAATATCAGATATTCTAGAAACAATTTGCTCATTCAGCAGTGAATCTTTAGTAGCAAGATGCAGGCTTAAGTATTTGTATGCTTTTGGAAATTGCTTTAGTTCTTTATAGATAATACTAATTCTTTCGGTCAGATATTTTAGTGTTTCTAACTGATTATTCTGTTTGGCAATCTCTATCCCTTTTAAATAACTATTTATAGCATTTTGGTTATCTTTTTTATTCGAATACAAATTACCTAGATAGAGATATATTTCGGAATTCCTGTTATTATTATCGTAACTAATAGCCTCCTTAAAATACTTAGTAGCTAAATCAAAATCACCATTTTTGCTAACAATGTTACCAAGTTTCCCAAGTATTAATGGAAGAGTACGCTTATCGTTTATCTGTTTAGCTATTTCTAAATCTTTCTTAAAAACCACTGTAGCTTCGTCGTTTCTATTTTGAAGGTGAAAAATTGTTCCTATGTTATAATAAATAGCTACTAACGCTACTTTGTCATCAATATTCTTTTTCTCTTCAGCTGCCATAGTATAACAACTTAAAGCCTCATCGTATTTTTTTAATTGCATATAAATAGCACCAAGATTCATATTTATCTCGGTACTCATTAAATTATTATTTAACTCGTCAGCAATTGAGGCTCCTTGCAAAAGATATATTACAGCCTTTTCGTAATCGCCAATATATATATAACTTGAGCCAAGCAGATAGTTAATTTCTAGAATCTGATCTTTATCGGTTGATATGTTTAAAGCTTGTTTGTAATATTCGGCTCCAATACTGTGATAGTTTAAAACCGCATACGAATAGCCATAATAAACTAATTGTTTAGCTCTATGGTAATCATCTCCCTCTACAGAGTAATATTTATTGGCATCATCAAGATATTTAAACCCATTTAACGAATCTAAATCTTCAATATAAACAAGTGCAATAGTTTGATTAACTTTTGCTTGAAGTTCTTTTAAATTCTTTTTCTTAGAAAGAGTTAATGCTTCAGACAACCAAAACACTCGCTGATTAAAATCGTTAGTATACTGTCTGTCAGAGACCTTTATTAGGG
Organism: Bacteroidales bacterium; assembly: GCA_016926405.1. Taxonomy (GTDB): domain Bacteria; phylum Bacteroidota; class Bacteroidia; order Bacteroidales; family UBA6680; genus UBA6680. Next base: position 3,133 of record JAFGOQ010000156.1, on the reverse strand, counting down.
TATTGATACGTGTTGTATCGGGAGTTTTTTGTTTTAGAATATTAATTAAACTGTCCTTAATATTATTATTTTGAGCAGTTGCTAGTTGAGTAGTAATTATGCAAAACAATAAAATAAAATAAAATTTCAGCTTATCCATTCCTGTTACAGTTTTTCAATAGTGTATTCACCGTAAAAGTAGCAATAATATACTAAACATGCCTGTTTCTTTTGTCATGGCAATAGCACATTATAATATATCTACAATACTATAATTTCAGTTTTAGATTTAATATAGATATACGATTAAACAACAGAAACTTGTTAATTTAAACTATTTAAATAAGTCAACCACCGACTCTGCAATATTGCTATCCTTATTACCAATATATTATAACTTTAACAATTTACACCTAAAAAAAAAGAGCCACCCTCTTAAAGGATGACTCTCAAAAATTAATCTATATTAAAGGATTAATTTTTAGGGTTCATTATAACTTCAATAGTGTTTGATTTCTTAAGAAGTTTGTTGAAAACTTTTTTACAAGAAGCTGGAGTCATGTTATTAACAATGTCAACATATTTTGTTCCAGATGCCGCATCATAACCATCAACTTCAAAGTTTCTTATAGTTGATAACCAGAAACGATTCTCTTTCTTATTCTCGCCAAACTCTTTAACAAAGTAATCTTTAGTTTTAGTAAGATCTTCTTGCGAAGGACCTTCAGCTAAAATTTTAGCAATTTCTTTATGAACGATAGCTTTTAAAGCATCAGCTTTAGCAGGATCAGTATCAAACTGAATATTTAACTTAAACTCTTGACGAGGCTCGTCATCTTTCGCAGCCCAAACGCTAACACCATAAGTACCACCTGCCTCTTCACGGATAGATGTTGTATAACGAAGGTCAAGAATATGAGCAAGTGCGTTAAGGTAAGCGTTTGCTTCAAGATTATATTTATAAGGAGCTAAATAAGCAATACGCATAGTAGTCTTAGGAGTCTCCATTTTAAAGTCGAAAGCTTTTGTTAAATTCTCTTTTGGAGCACTAACTTTTTCATCTTTCCAGTTTTCTTTTCTACCAATGTTTGGCAAAGCACCAAGATACGATTCGATAAGTGGTTTAGCTGTAGCAGCATCAATATTACCAACAAAAACAAAAGTAAAGTCGCTAGCATCGGCAAAACGATCAAGATAAATTTTCTTAGCTGTTTCGAAATCAACTTTCTTAAATGTCTCAGCATTCATCGATGGACGACGAGCACTTCTGCTACTCATGATTGTATTAAGAGTATCGCGGAAGTTGCTATTTGGATCAACAGCAGCATTAACAATATAAGGCTCTATACGCGACATATAAGTATCAAAAGACTCTTTGTCGAAACGAGGAGCTGTAAAGTTAAGATAAGTAAGTTGAAGCATAGTTTCGAAATCTTTTACAGATGACGAACCGCTGAAACCTTCTGTAAGTGATCCAATAAATGGGTTTACTCTAACAGTTTTACCTGTTAATTGTTTTTTAAGGTTAATCATATCGAATTTACCTAATCCACTTTGGCCAACAATTTCTGTTCCCCAATCTGCCGAAATAATATCTTTAGTGTCAACTAACGAGCTACCACCTTTACTAGTAGCAGTCATTAGAATTTCGTCTTGTTTAAAGTCTGTTGTTTTAATAACAACCTTAACACCGTTACCTAAAGTCCACTTAGTAGTACCATAGTCAGCATTTTTCTCTTCTTTAACAACTTTAGCACCTTTAGGAGCTTCAGCTACAAGAGGCTCAATAACTGTATCGTCTTTGTAAGCCTCTATTTCAGCAGTTTTAATTGCAGCTAACTCGTCTAAAAGTTGTTGCTCAGTTGGGTACGAAACACCCTCTTTCTCTGGTCCAGTAATTGAGATAAGAACGTTTTTGTCTGTAAACATTCCTTTAATCATCTGATTAAACTGATCAACCTGAATCATTGGAAGCATATTTTTTACAGTATTATATTCCATTTCGATACCAGGCATTGGCTCGTTGTTTAAATAATGTTGAGAAATCTCCATACAGATCTCCTCGTGTTTTCTCTTATCTCTTTCGTTATATGCCTTTTCGTACTGACTAAGCATGTTTGCTTTTGCTCTTTCGAATTCGCCAACAGTAAAACCATAACGCTTAACCATCTCCATTTGAGTTAAAAGACCTTTATAAGCTTCTAACGAACCATTATCTTTTGTTCCTGCACCAAAAAGAAGGTTGTTTTTAGGAATAAATTGCGAGTAATAAGCCGAGTAGCCAAAACTAAATGGTGGATTTGGTTTTTGAGTAAGCTCTGTCATACGTGCATCAACCATCGCTGTCATTAAGTTAGTAATGATATTCATTTGAAGCGAAGGCATAGAGTTTCTATACTGCTTAGGAATACGATCGTGCTTAATGAAAATTGATACTCTTGTTGAAGTTGCTTCTGGATCTTTAACGATAGCAATACGTGGCTCGTCGTTATCTGGAATTGGGTTATCTACTCTCTCTTTAGCATTTGGATTAACTGGAATTTTAGAGAACATGTCGATAACTTTTTTCTCAACAGCATCAACATCAATATCACCAACAACAATTATTGCCTGAACAGCTGGGTAATGCCAGTCGTTATAAAGATCTTTAATACGTTGGTATTTAAAATTATCGATAACATCTAACGAACCAATAACAGAACGCTTACCATATTTAGAATCTTTGTAAAGAATAGCATTTGATTCGATTAGTGCACGACGGCCACCGCTCATACGCGTTCTCCACTCTTCGTGAATCACACCACGCTCAGCGTCAATCTCCTTATCATCCATAGTAACTTCATGAGCCCAGTCGTTAAGAATTAACAAACAAGTATCAATTACAGATTCTCTTTTTAATGGAATGTTTCTAAGATTATAAACAGTCTCATCGTAATAAGTGTAAGCATTGATGTTAGCACCAAAAGCACCACCTAGGCTTTCAACATAGTTAATCATTCCTTTACCAGGAAAGTGTTTCGAACCATTAAACGACATGTGCTCAAGAAAGTGAGCAAGACCATCTTGGTCGTCATCTTCTTGTAACGCACCAACAGCTTGCGAGATATAAAAATCGGCAGTGTTAGCAGGTTGTGCATTGTGCTTAATGTAATAA
>JAFGOQ010000155.1 GCA_016926405.1 Bacteroidales bacterium | reverse complement strand
ATGGCGCCAAGGCGCAATAGTTTTATAACATTTATAAACTTAAAGCATGGTTAATAAATGGCCAAAAACTCGTTAACAGTCAACATTAACAACAGTTTTACAACCCGCTAAAGTTAATAATTTGTAGGTATGTAATCCAAAAAAAACATCTATTTAAAAACTTATGATATAAAAGAGTATGTGTATGCCATAAATTCACTAAAAGAATGGGCAAAAAGCCCTTTTGGTTTTGCCCCGCTACAAATTTTACTGTCACGCAGCTTTTTTCGTCGTCCCGTTACAAATTTAGCCTTCCCGTTACAAAATATTGGTCTCCCGCTTAACGGGACGCCGAAAACGATGACGGGACGATCAGATTTACAGCGGGACGGCAATTTTGATTAAAGGACGATCAGAATTAACGCATGACGACAAAAATGACGACAGGGTGATCAAAATTAACGAAGGGCGATGTTTTTTCGCGCAGGACAACAAAAAACAGCGAAGGACGTGAAAAAAAGGCGAAGGACGACGACTTTTCCCGAAGGACGACAAAAGACAGCGAAGGACGATGATTTTTCCCGTAGGGCAACTAAAAACAGCGAAGGACGATTAAAACATTGTGAGTAAAAAAAAGGATGTCCAAAAACTACATTAATTGTTTTTGGACACCCTCACTATTATGTATAATATTTTAAAAACGTCTATTTAGCTTGTAACGGGCTTTTGTTTTATCGCCGCCAAAGGTTATTCCTAAAACCAATTCGTGACTACCATATTTACTCACATCAGATATACCGCCACCCATAAGGTAATCGAAAGCATAACCAAAGTGATATCTATCTAACTTTCCGCCTACCATTCCTACAACAGCACCTGTCGAACGATACGAAACACCAACCCAGTATAGATCTAATATGTATGCCTTAAGATTTACATCGAGAGTTAACTGTGCATTTTCGTTTGACGAAAACAGTAGCGAAGGCTCTAATTTAAAGTCGCTACTCATTCTAAATCTATAACCTCCCATTAGATAATACTGTCGCAATAGACGGAAATTTTCGTCGTTATCGTAACCTAGTTTAAAATAACTCTGAAACAGACGAATAGCCGAAATACCTATATAATAATCGCGCGACGATAAATAAATACCTGCATTAAAATCGGGCGAAAAGAAATTGCGCTTACCAGCAATTAAAGCATCGTTGCTATCAACTAAATCTTCGGGAGTAACATCAATACCAGTTTGCGAACCAACAAATGTTAATCCCATCGACAACTGAAAATATCTGAAAGGAATATGATAAGCATAAGCTAAACTTATACCTGTATTTCGAATTCTACCATTATTATCGGTAAATAATCCACCACCTAAACCAACTTTACTCTCGCTTCTATTCTGTAGTTTTCTACCACTAAAAGTGTATTTACCTCTTTTTTTATTTTTTGATGGTGATATAAGTTGATTAAAACGCATCTCGGTGGTAAGCATCTGAGTGTTTGGTGCACCCTCGTATCCTACCCATTGATTTCGCGAATTAAGATTTAATACAGCATCGCCCTCGGCTCCAGCAGCAGCAGGGTTCAACATAAATCGGTTTACCATATACTGGCTATAAAGAGGTACCTGCTGCGAATAAGCAGTAACAGATATTACACATAAGAAAAGGAGTAGTATTTTTTTCATATGGTTATGTTTAATTTTACCTCTAAGGCAAAAAGGCGCTAAGTATTTTTTCATTTTTTAAGCCACTTGGCGTCTTTTCAGTTTTTTCTATTTACAATTAAAACTCTCTAACAATAACTTTCCATGTCAGATAAATTCTAACATGGAATGTTTAATATATCAACTAATTTGCCTTGTTGTAAATCTATTATTATTCATTATGTATAACAAACCTAATTTGTTTAGGGATAAATTTACAACAATTATGCACTATCTAACAAGTGTAACGCTACCTATTAATTTTGGCGAACCATTATGCAGATCAATCATAAAGTGGTACGAGTCCATTCCTAACTGATTACCGCTAACGTCGGTACCATTCCAGAAGTTACCAGAGTGATAACCTTTAGCTTTAAATACTAAGTTCCCCCAACGTGTATAAATTTCAACTGTAGCATCTGGAAAACTAGATAAACTCTTAATCTCCCAAGTATCGTTAACACCGTCTCCATTAGGAGTAAATGCTATAGGAATATTATAATCAACATCGTAATCGCCACAGTTAAGAATATTTATAGCATCTGTAGAAGCACAAAACTCAACAAAATCGCCATCACTATCTTTATTCAACAATCCATTGTAATAGTTACGAGCCTCAAAAGTAATCTCTTTTGCACCAGCCGAAACATCTAAAACAGCACCTAGTTTGTCTTTCATCCAAACACCATCTTCGTACCATCTTGTTTCGTCGGCATAACCAACTAGTGGGTCTAAAGTAAGGACATCTGTTCCGCAAAGTTTAGCATCGGCAGGCAATTCAACAATAGGCACCTCTTGTGCAAAAATTGCTATAGTATCGCGAACAACACAACCACTCTCGGCTTGTGTAGCTTCAACCGAAACTTTAATATCGCCTAAAATCTTATCTGTTTCAAGAATCGACAAATCTGATTTTCTCTCTGCTGAAAGAGTACTATAAGAACCTCTTGTAACATCAGCCATGCTCCACTTGTACGAATCGTTAAAAAACTTATCGTCCGAAACATTTTGTAGTTCAACAGCCGAACCAATACAAACTTTATCGCGTTGGCCAAGATCCAAGTCAGGAGAGTAATACTTCATCCTCACTTCAATCGCGTCGCCCAAACAACCACCTACAGTTTGCTCGTGTGCTACTAATTTAATATCTACATTTTGTTCTTTGTACTTGTCTTTCCAATACACACGAATAGTATCTCCATTTCTGTTTGGGTCCCATTCTCCAAGATTTGGTTTTTCTCCACCGTAAATAATCTCACCATAATTATTATCTACATCCTCAACTCCATTCACAAACAACGACCAAGTTACATTGCTAAATGGGCTACCACTAACCGCAAACTCATCGTAATGCTGCGAACAGACATTAGGTGGAACTGTAGCATACAGGTTGCCACCACCTGCAGGCATAAAAGCCTGCAAGTAGATAGCTATCTGTATTATCAGAAGCAGTTTAATATTTGTATATGTAACTACTTTTTTCACCTTTTTATTTTTTTTGATTATTAACTAACTATTATAGGTTACTAAAACACTATTAGTTAACATTCCAATCATTCTTAACATGGTAAATAGCACCTGTAGTAGGAGCAGGGTTGATAGCAACCATCCAAGTTTGATCAGCTACAGTAGCATCGGCGCTAATTGTTCCACCTGTAGTGTAATAAGAGAAGTTAGCTACAGCTGCAGCTGAGTTTGCTTTGTAATCAGATTTACGAGAAATTTGAGTATTCAAACCATATACATTATAAGTATAAACAGTACGCATTTTAACACCACCTTCAGTAATACAGTTATAAGTAAATCCTGCAGCAGGAATTTCTTTAGCAACAGCTGTTAAAGCTTGCTCTGGAGCTGTACTAGGGAAATTTAATGCTAAAGCTTGTTCAGTAGTTTTATCTGTTTTATAAAACTTAGAATTAACCCAAGCTGTACCATTCCATGTTTGAGTTTTAATTTCCATATTATAAGCAAGTGAAATGTTACCATCGTTTGCATTACAAGCAGGAGTAATTGTAAAAAGAGCAGGAATACCAGCAGCACCTTCACACTGATTATCATAAGTATCATTTGCCCAGTTATCAGCATAAGTAGGAGTTTCAATAACTGTAACATCATGAGTTACAACAGCACCATTACATCCACCAAGAGAAGCAGGAGCTTGCTCAGTAACATTTAATGTATAAGCACCAACAACATCGAAAGTAAATTCAACGTAGTTAGCAGGAGTAGTAGCAGGCTTAACAGGAGCTATAGCCGATGTTGCAGGCTTAGTAGGTACAGACCAGTTCCAAACGAATCCAGCAGTTAAAGTCCAAGTTGGATTAGTGTAAGCACTGTGAAAATAAGTATCAGGCTTTGCATAGTAAGGCATTGTAGCACCAACAGTAACATAATCAGGAGCACCAGTTGCAAATTCATTTCCTCCTTGAACATCTTGAGCGCTAACGCTCCAAGCGAAACCCACAAGAGCAATAAAAATTAAAGTAAACTTTTTCATCTTTTTAAATATTAGTTATTATAAATTTTGAATTAAAAACTGCTTCAAAAATGCGTGCAAAGATTGCCCTTTTTGCCAAATTAAACAAGCTAATACACTTTGTTTTATCATTACACACCATTTATTTTGTCTAAAGAACGTAGAGTTTGTTGTTAAACTCGCCTATTTTTACGCTAAAAAGCACCATAGGTTTGCTCGCACTTTATTAATTATCAATAAGTTACACTAGTTTACATAAACATTAGACGAACGTCTGCTTTCTGTTGACGAACGTTCTAAAAAGGAGCATGGTATTGTACAATAACAACTTGCAATATAAAAAAGTAATTTAATTACACCATAAGAATCAATATTTTTTTTGAAGGAAATTGCAATTATTTAGCTGGAGTAAACAACTGTAGGCATTTGCATTATACAAAATAAGTTCAACCACCCATACCGGCTAAAATGAATAAAAATATAACAACAGTTTACCCCAATAAATAGCCCCATAAAACTGCTGAAATAGTCCAAAACACAGCATAAAGAAAGAATTCAAAAAAAATGACAAAAGAAGAAAATTAAACAGTTCTGTAAATCAAAACAAATACATAAGAGCACCATCTCGACAAGCTCTGCACAGTAATACCATGATTAAAAAAGAATACCTGGCAAATAAAAAATTCATAAATTGCAGTTCATTACCAAAAACTACAATAAGATGAAGGCAATATTTATAGAACCAGTAGGTATAAAAGAGAAAGATCAATTAGCAGTAAAAGAAACCCTTAATAAAGAAAATATCGAGGCTGTTTTTTACAATTCCCAACCACACAACAAAGAAGAATTACAAAACCGTATTAGCAAAGCTGATATTATAATAACCAGCCAATTAACAATATCGGCCGAAGACTTAAAACAGGCATCAAATGTTAAACTAATCAACGTTGCCTTTACTGGCACCGACCACATAGACAAGGAGTACTGCCAGAAGAATGATATTACAGTATGTAATGCGGCTGGCTACTCAACACAAGCAGTAGCTGAATTAACAATAGGAGCTGTAATAAGTCTGTATCGCAAATTTGCCGAGATGGAGCAAAACACTCGTAACCTCTCAACACGTAAAGGATATCTTGGGCTAGAGCTTAGAGGAAAAACATTTGGTATTGTTGGAGCAGGAGCTATTGGATGCAGAGTGGCAGAATTAGCAAGTGCTTTTGGTTGCAAAGTAATTGCATACAGCCGAACAAAAAAAGAGATAAACAACGTTAAGTTCGTCTCTCTTGATACACTTTTACAAGAATCTGACATTGTTTCTTTACACCTCCCTCTAACAAACGAAACATCAGAAATTATTGGCTCAAACGAATTAAATAAAATGAAAGATAGCGCAATATTAATTAATACTGCACGCGGAAAAGTTGTTAATATTCCTGAATTGGCCTACGCTATAAACAACAACCAAATTGCTGGAGCCGCAATTGATGTTTATGAAAATGAGCCACCTTTGCCACAAGATCATCCATTGCTAAATTGCAAAAACACCATTCTATTACCACATATTGCCTTTGCTACCGAGGAAGCTATAGAAATAAGAAACAAAATCATTATCAATAATATTGTTAAATGGAATTCTGGCAAGTCTGAGAATATTGTTTAAGTTTTGATAAGGATTAACCAATAAAACTGAAGCTACATTAATATAGTTTTATGCAAAAACAACAACTCAAATAATGTTAATCCTATAAAAGGAAAACATAAATTGGTGTAAAAAACTCAAAATTGTAGTAAATAAAAACCAAATAGCTAACTTTAGGGTTGAAATTAAAAAATCAGATGCTATGTTTAACAGCCAAGTTTACAAAACCAGACGTCAAAAGCTTAAAAGCGCTATGAGTTCTGGTCTAATTTTAATAACAGGAAACCCAGAATCGCCAGTAAATTACCCAGATAACGGATATCACTTCCGTCAGGATAGTGATTTTCTTTATTTCTTTGGTATTGATCAGCCAGGCTTTCTTGGATTAATAGATATAGACAATGACACTGACACTATTTTTGCCAACGATGTGGATATTGAGGACATTATCTGGATGGGACCTCAACCAGCAGTAGCCGATTTAGCAAAAAAGTGTGGCATTGATAACACAAAGCCCTTTAACGCAATTTTCGAATCGATAGCAACAGCAATAAAGGCTGGACGCAAAATTCATTTTATACCTGCTTATCGTGCAGAGAACAAAATATTACTTCAACAAATAACAGGCATCAGCGCCGACCGTGTTCGCGATTATGCTTCTTTAGAACTTATTAATGCTATCGTTTCGCTTCGCGAGGTAAAAGACGATTTTGAGATTGAAGAGATAGAAAAAGCCTGTGCTATTGGTTACAATATGCATGTTACAGCAATGAAAATGTGCAAACCAGGTGTTGTTGAGCAAGAGATTGCTGGAACAATAGAAGGAATTTCTCTTTCGGGAGGAAACATTCCATCGTTCCCAATAATTTTGTCGCAAAACGGCGAGACTCTTCACAACCACAACCACAACAACAAACTACAAGCAGGTAAACTAATGCTTACCGATTGTGGTTCGGAGTCGCCATTACACTATGCTTCTGATAATACAAGAACTATTCCTGTAAGTGGTAAATTCACCGAAAAACAACGAGGAATATACAATATTGTTTTAAGCGCACTAGACGGAACAATAGCTCTTACAAAACCAGGTATAACATACCAAAGCATCCATTTAGAGGCTGCAAAAATTATCACAAAAGGTCTTATTGAACTAGGTTTAATGAAAGGCGATGTTGACGCAGCTGTAAAAGCAGGTGCTCACGCAATGTTTTTCCCTCATGGACTAGGTCATCAAATGGGACTCGATGTTCATGATATGGAAGGACTAGGCCAGATTCATGTTGGATATGATGCCGAAACTCGTCCTATCGACCAATTCGGAACAGCCTATTTACGATTAGGTAAAAAACTAAAGAAAGGTTTTGTAATAACAAATGAACCTGGAATATATTTTATACCTGCCCTAATTGACAAATGGGAGAAAGAAGGAATAAATAAAGAATTTATAAACTTCGACAAAGTAAACGCAGAATATCGCGATTTTGGAGGAATACGCCTTGAAGATGATATTCTTGTTACCGAAGATGGTTGCAGAATATTAGGAGAGAGAATTCCTATTTACCCTGACGATATTGAAAAGATTATGAGCGAGAATTAACAGCTCTCTATAATTTCAATAATAATATTTACATAGAGACAAGGCAGTGCCTT
>JAFGOQ010000154.1 GCA_016926405.1 Bacteroidales bacterium | reverse complement strand
TAAAGCTCTAGAAGAAAATAATGTTCCTATTGATTATATTGCAGGCACTTCAATAGGAGCAATTGTTGGAGGATTATATTCATTGGGTTATTCGCCCGACGAAATGATTGATATTTTTAAGTCAGAATCATTCTCTAATTGGCTTACTGGTGATATCGACGAAAAACATTTTTATTATTTTAAGGGTAATTACGATATACCTTCGTTACTTAAGTTAGGTTTTTCTATTAACGATTCAATAAACAGGTTGTCGTATCCAACAAATTTGGTTGATAATAGCCCTATGGATTTTGCTTTTATGAAGCTGTTTTCGGCGGCTGGTAATATTTCTGAGCAGTCGTTCGACGATCTATTTGTTCCTTTCAGATGTGTAGCCTCTGACATATATAATAAAAAGACTGTTATTTTTAGTAAAGGAAATTTGTCGAAAGCTGTTCGCTCGTCAATGGCCGTTCCTTTCTATTTTAAACCTGTTGTTGTTGATTCGATGTTTTTGTTTGATGGTGGAATCTATAACAATTTCCCTTATGATGTAATGATTTCTGATTTTAATCCAGATTTTGTTATTGGTAGTGTTGTTACTAGAAATTCATCTTTTCCTTCCGAATCGGATTTAATAGGACAAATAGAAAATATGATAGTTTATAATAGTAAGTATTATGTTGATTCCACTCGTGGTATTCAGATTAACAATTTATACGATAATGTTGGCTTGCTTGATTTTAGTAGAGTAGACTATTTTGTTGATAGGGGCTATAAATCGACATTAAATATTATTGATTCAATAAAAAAGCGATGTACAAAACAAATTTCTGTTGCCGATTTAAAAGTGAAAAGAATTTTTTTTAGATCCCGAATTAGGGAGTTGAATTTTGATACAATAGAAGTTGTAGGTGTTAACCCTAAATTTCACAATTATATTGTCAATAACCTTAGGGGAAATAAGGGCTTTTTTACTCTCTCAAATTTAGAGAATGAGTATTATAAATTGTTATTCGACGAAAATATTGAGGCGTTATCTCCATCTGCAATTTTTAATCCTAGTACAGGTTTTTATAAGCTTAAGATAAATGTAACACGGGCTAAGGAGTTTAAGTTTTATTTGGGAGGAAATTTATCTTCGGCAAGTTTGAATCAAGGATATATAGGTTTACAGTATAATTTTTTTAGAAAAAATTCCCTTTTGGCATTGGCCGATTTTCAATATGGCAGGTTCTATTCTTCTGGATCATTAAAGTTCAGAAATTATTTTATGCGTAATATTCCAATTCGATTGAATAGTGAGATTAATTATAATAGTTGGGATTATTTTTCTGTCTCAAACGATTTCTTCTTTACCGATTTGGTTCCTATTTATTATAAGCAGCGTGAGTATAATTGTTTTATCGATTTTGGTTTTCCTGCATATACAAATAGTATTGTTGAATTAGGTTTTGATGTAGCTTTAATTAGGAGTTTATGTTTTCCTGTTTCAAACTATAATCAACTCGATATTCTTGATCAGACCTTCGATTATTCATCAAGTGTGAATTTTAGAATTGAGAGCAATACACTTGATAATAAGATTTATCCTGTATCTGGTAAAAAGATCTTTTTTGGTGCTTATTACAAGTATTCATTTGAGGAGTTAAAGCCTGGTAATTTGTCGGTTTTTAAGGAGAATAAAACAAAATATAGTTTATATCCTAAATTTGTTTTTTCGCTTGATAAGTATATAAAATGCTGTAAAATTTTTTCGTTAGGAGTATCTCTAAATGCTGTTTATGAAGATAAACCTACATACTTTACTTATACTAGTACACTCTTTAATGCGCCTGTTTTTTCTCCAACACCACATTCTAAGACTCTTTATCTCGTCAATTACCGTTCAAATAAGTATATTGCGGGTGGATTAAAAGGGATAATTAATATTACTGATAGAATTCATTTAAGAGTTGAAGGATATGTTTTTGCCCCCTATAAAGATTATTTGTTACAAGATGAGCAACTTGTTTCTTTATCAGATAATATTTTTCCTAGGGTGACATTTATGGGTGATGCCAATTTTGTGTATCATTCTATTATTGGTCCTTTAAGTTTTTCGGTTAACTATTACGATCGTGATGGTTCTAAGATGTTTTACCAGTTAAATTTTGGTTATCTATTGTTTAACAGATCGGTATTAAAATAGTTATTTTGGGAGCATTAAAAAAATTAGCGCAACAAACTGCAGTTTACGGGGTTAGTTCAATACTACAGCGTTTTATAACTTTTCTTATTTTTCCTTACATCAGTAGGGTTGCAAGTCCTACGGAGTATGGTGTTTATGTTGAGTTGTTAACTTATACAGCTTTGCTGAATATTATTTTAACCTATGGTTTGGAGACAGGTTTTTTTAGGTTTGCCAATCAGTTTAATCCAGACAAGGTTTTTTCTACCAGTTTAATGTCAATAATTGCTACAAGCATCTCGTTTTTCTCTCTCTTTTTTGTTTTTAGGCACGATATTGCTGAATCACTTGATTATAACGAGTATTTAAGCTATCTGTTTTTGGTTGTTATTGTAATTATTCTCGATGCTTTTTTGGCTATACCATATGCAAAACTTAGGTTTCAGGAGAAGGCTTTACGTTTTAGTATGATAAAGCTTTTAAATGTTGTTGTAATGGTTGCTTTTACAATGTTCTTTATTTCTGGGTGTCCTTTTTTAATTGAAAAGTGGGGATGGAAATTTTTGGAGGTTATTTATAATCCCGACTTTCTTGTTGGTTATGTTCTTCTTGCATACGTTGTAGCTAGTTTTATTAGTTTGTTATTGCTTATTCCCGAAATATTTAGTGTTAAGTTTAATTTTGATTTTTCTATTTGGAAAAAGTTAATGCTTTTTTCTTTACCTATTCTTGTTTCTCAATTGGCAGGGTTTTTACCCGATTCGGTTGATAAATTAATGTTAAAGCATCTCGATACATCGGGCGATCCTTTGGTTCAGTTAGGTGATTATGGTGCTAATCTTAAGTTTGCATCAATGGTAATTATTGCTGTTCAGATGTTTCGATATGCTGCTGAGCCTTTTTTCTTTGCTGCAGCAAAGAATTCTAATGCAAAATTGGTTTATGCCGATATTATTAAATATGTATCAATATTCGGTGTGCTTATTTTTGTTGGTATTTCGTTCAATATGCCTATACTAAAATATATTGTTGGAGCCGATTTTCGTGACTCTTTGAATGTTGTTGATATTGTTATTTTCGGATATGTCATGTACGCTCTGTTTTATAGCTTATCAGCATGGTATAAGGTGTCTGACAATACGCATTTAGCTATTATCTTTACTGGTGTAGGTGCTTTAGTTACTATTGTTGGGAACTATTTCATTATCCCTTTGTTTGGATATACAGGTTCGGCTTGGATAAGAGTTCTTACATATAGCGTAATGGTTTTGTTATCGTACGGTTTCAGTTTGCATTACTATAAAATGCCTATTCAACTATTACGAATTGCAATGTATTTTAGTATTGGTTTATTTTTGGTTTTTATAGCATCTAATTTATCATTCGATAGTGTAGTTAAAGAGCTTCTTTTAAAAAATTCGATAATTATAATGTTTGTTTTATTTATTGCTTGGAATGAGAATATCTTACAGATGGTAAAAAAGAGATTTCAGTAATCTTTTATGATTATTTATCATATCAATAGGCTTAATTATTTTAATTATAGTTTATTTTGTAGATTATTTTATTTTCAATTTTAGTTTCGATTTTTTTATAAAAATCTATTGTTGTAATTATTTAAAACCATGTTATTATGAAAGTTAAAATTATTAACCGATCAAAAAATCCACTTCCGCAATACGAAACTGAAAATTCTGCAGGTATGGATCTTAGAGCAGATATAGTTGATGATATTATTATAAATCCTTTAGAGCGTGTTTTAGTACCAACAGGTTTGTTTATTGAATTACCTAAAGGATTCGAAGGTCAGGTTCGCCCACGTAGTGGATTAGCAGCTAAAAATGGAATAACTGTATTAAATTCTCCTGGTACTATCGATTCTGATTACCGCGGTGAGATAAAAGTTATTCTTGTCAATTTGTCAAACGATCCTTTTGTTTTGTCGGCTGGCGAAAGAGTTTGTCAGCTTGTTATTGCAAAGCATGAAACTATTGCTTGGGAAGAGACTATTATTTTATCTGACACAGTTCGTGGAGAAGGCGGATTTGGTCATACTGGACTTAACTAATACTTATGATTAGATACACGAATTTATTATTTTTTCTTTTTGCTCTCTTTTTTGTAGGTTGTTCTACTGCTGTAAAATTACCTCAGAGTACTTATGGTGTAGAGGATCAGCGTAATTATGAGTATTTATATTACGAGGGTTTAAGTTTAAAGCTTCAAGGTAAATATGCAGAGGCTGCTAAATTTTTCTATAATGCTTCTGTAATAAATCCTAATTCAGATGCTGTTTTTTATGAGTTAGCAAAGCTTCATTATCAAGTTAAAGACTATAATAGTTCGTTTAAGTATTCAACAAAAGCTGTTCAATTATCGCCAAACAATAAATGGTATAATTCGCTTTTGGCTGAGTCGTGCATGGCTACAAATAAAACAGATTCGGCCGTTTTAGTTTTTGAAAAATTGGTTGAGCTTTCGCCTAATAGCTATAACGATTTATATAATTTAGGATTGCTTTATGCTCAGACAAATAAAACAACTGAAGCTTTAAAGGTATTTAAGAAGATTCTTGAAAAATACCCAGATAATCAGCAGTTAACTCTTATTGTTTTGGAGCTTGTTATGCGTGTTGAAGGGAAAGAAGCTGGTTTGAATTTTATTAACGACCGTATTAAAATAATACCTTCGTTTACTAAGTTGTATGTTCTTAAAGCCGAGGCTTTAGTTGATATGGGTAGATATCCCGAGGCTGAGGATGTTTACAGCTTTATTTTTAAAGAATATCCTTCCGATTCAGACGCTTCGTTGTCTTACATTGAGCTTTTAATTAAACAAGGTAAAAAGGCGGAGTTATACTCTGTTTCTAAAGATTTTTTCTCAAATAGTGAAGTTGATAGGGCTGCAAAGTTTCGTTTAATGTATGGTATTGTTGTTCGCGACTCCTTATTTAACGATACTATTAAGGTTGAGCAGCTTCTTAATGATTTAAAAATAAGTTATCTCGATGATCCTCGTATTTATGATATAGCATCTATTTTCTACATAAAAAGAGAAAATCTTAATAGAGCTTTATTGGATATTTACAAATATATTGAGTTAGATAAATCAAGCACTGTTGTTTGGAACAGACTATTTAGTATTCTTGAATACAGGGGTGATTGGGTTAATGCCGATAAGTATGGAGCTTTGGCTATTGAGAACAATATTGAGACTCCTGAGATTTTATATTCAATGGGTTTAGCAAAAATGTTTCTTAATAAAAATCAAGAGGCTATTGATATCTTAACAAAGTTTTTAAGTCTTGAAAATAATCACCCTGCAAAAGTTGTAAGTTCTTATTCAATACTTGGCGATTTGTATTATAAGCTTAACAACCATAAGCTATCATTTGAAAATTACGAGAAGAGTTTGGCTCTTAATCCTGATAATATTTACGTACTTAATAATTATAGTTATTACTTATCTGTAGAAGGTGTTAATCTTCCTTATGCGTTAAAATTAAGTAAGAAAACTATCGATGCAGAGCCTAATAATCCTACCTATCTTGATACATACGCTTGGATACTATATAAATTAGAACGATATAGCGATGCTTTATTGTTTATTCAAAAAGCTATTTCTTTATCAACAGAGGCTAGTTCTGAGCTTTATTATCATCAGGGAATGATTATGTTAAAGTTGAATAAGCAAATGGAGGCAGAAAAATCTCTTTTAAAAGCTAAAGAGCTTGGTAAAGATCATGTTGATGAACTTTTAAAGCAGTTTGGTTTATGAGAAAAGTATTCTTAGTCTTTCTTTTAAGTTTGTTTATTGTCGGTTGTTCAACAGTTAAATATGTTCCACGTGAAAAAGTTCCTGTAATAAAGGAATTATCAGCTAAAAAGGTCTTTTCTAAGGCTTCAAAAAATCGTTTAAAGGGCGATTATTTTACTATTAAGAAGGCTAATGTTAAGCTTATTCTCGATAAGGATACAGACTTCTCTTTTAAAGGACAGATAAAAATTGTTAGAGATAGTATTATTTACGGTTCTTTTCAGGTTGCTCTTGGAATAGAAGCTCTACGATTTGTAATTACTCCTGATTCGGTAGTTGTTTTAAACCGTATTCAAAAAGAATATTATTCGTTGCCAATTGATCAGTTATCATCTAAATTGAATGTTTATATCGATTATTACGATATTCAGGATATACTTCTTGGTGAGCTATTTATTTATGGTCCCCGCAAAGGCAAGCGTCGTTTTTTTAGAAAATCGGATATTATTTACGATAATGGTTACCATTTCTCTAGCTCCGATTTTGACACATTTAGTTTTGACAAGAAAGAGGATAATGATATGTCTGTCTATAATCAGACGTTTGATATTGATGGACTTTTTAATACTGTTAAAAATAGTGTTCAGTTTAGTGCATATAATCGTAGATTCGACATTGCTTATTTACCGACAGATAATCCCTATTTTAAATATTCGGAGCTCGATTTGTCTGTTGGTGATTTAGTAAACCAGATTATTTTAAATATGAAAATTGTCTCTGTTAATTCAGAGCGTTCAACGATAAGATTTTCTATTCCTTCTAACTATAAAAAGATGAACTTGTAATATGTTTAGGTTAAATAGGTTTTTTTTAATAGTTTTTCTTTCGATAGGTTTTAGTGCCGTATTTGG
>JAFGOQ010000153.1 GCA_016926405.1 Bacteroidales bacterium | reverse complement strand
GTATATAAGTATTTACATTTACACTCCATCGAAAGACAAATTAGCAGTAATAATTAAAGATATTAATTACAGAAAAGTAGCCGAAAAGGAGCTAATTGAACATAAAGAGCGATTTAGAATGGCTTTAAGTACGGCCGAATTAACAGTATGGGACTGGGACATAAAAAGCCATAAAATTCTAAAAATTACACGGTCAAAGAAAAATCATATTAAAGAAAAACAAGAAACTGTTTCGCCCCTTGACTTTCTTAGAAGCGTTCATCCTGAAGACTTAAAAAAAGTTATCAACGAATTAAAAAAAGCATTATACGAAGTACGATCGATAAAAACAGAGTTCAGAATAATAGATAAATACGGAAAAACACAATGGACTCTGATAAGAACTTCTGGATTCAAAAACACAGAAAACAAACCTACTAGACTAATATTTACTTCACATATTATTTCAGGACGAAAACGTATAACTGAAGCTCTAAAGGAGAGTAAAAATCAATATAAAATGATTATTAACAACTCTTTAGACACTATAATTATAGTATCAAGCTTATTTAAGATAGATTACATAAACCCAGCAGGGAAAAGATTATTTGGATATCAAAACAGAGAATTAATATCAAAAAACTTTTCAACAATAGTATCGTATGCCGACAGAGAAATATCTAAAGAATTAAGTCATGAAATAGAACAAGGGAAAAAACATAAAAAAGAGATCTCATGCATAAAATATGACGGATCTGTTTTCCTTGCAGAGATTACTGCAAATCAGGTATACTTCGATGGTGTAAAAAAAATAATGATTTCGCTCAGAGATATAACAGAACAAAAAAATGCCCAACAAGAAATTATCAAGGCTAAAGAAAAAGCTGAAGAAAGCGACAGACTAAAATCGGCATTTTTGGCTAATATGTCGCATGAAATAAGAACTCCAATGAATGGAATCATAGGTTTCTCGAGGTTATTAGGAAAAGACAACCTAGATAATAATGCGAAAAAGGCCTACATTGATGTAGTACAAAAAACAACGAATCAACTATTAAATATTATAAACGATATTATTAGTATCTCGAAAATTGAATCGGGACAAATGACATTAAACCTAAAAAGAATAGAATTAAACAAACTTTTTCACGAAACAGAACGATTACATAGTACTGAAATTGAGAAAAAAGGTTTATCTTTAAATACTGCGTTAGGGGAATCAAAACTTAATATTATTGTTGACGAAACAAAACTCAAACAAGTTTTAACAAACTTAATTTCCAACGCCACAAAGTTTACGCAAAAAGGATACATAGAAATGGGATACAACTTAATAAATGACAAAGTGAACTTTTTTGTAAAAGACACTGGAATTGGAATAGACGAAAAAAACCAATCAGTTATTTTTGAACGATTTAGACAAGCTGAATTATCTACAAGTAGACGATTTGGAGGTACAGGTTTGGGGTTATCTATTTCAAAAGCTTTTGTTAATCTTATGGGTGGCGAAATGGAACTTATATCAGAACTTGATAAAGGATCTGTTTTTTATTTTAGCTTACCATACACTCCTGCAGAAAGTTCATTTAATGCACAAAGCAGCGAAAATAGCGATCCCGAAAGTCAAGAATGGAAAGGTAAAAAAATACTTATAGCCGAAGATGAAGAGATTAATTTCTTATACCTTTTTGAACTATTACGCCCTACAGGAATTGAAATTATTAGAGCGGAGAACGGCGAGGAAGCAATTGATTTTTACAATATAAACAAAGACATTAAACTAATTTTAATGGACGTTAAAATGCCTGTTATAGACGGATACGAAGCAACTAAACATATCAGACAAACAGATAAAGAAATTCCTATAATAGCTTTAACAGCATACGCTCTCGAAGAAGATAAACAAAGAGCCGTTGAAGCAGGATGTACGCTTCATCTTTCAAAGCCTATTCTTCCTGAGATTCTTTTCGATGCGCTAAAAAGATTTATTTAAAATATAGATTTTGAAATATTAGAAAGGGTGTTTTATTAACACCCTTTTTGTATTTAATAGGAAAACAACATAAAATACCTATCTCTCAATAATTGACATTCCAAACAGTAAATTGTAAATTAAAAACGAAACCGGGCATTGTTTATTTCTATGTTGGAAATCCTCGCTTTTTCAATCCAATAACACCAACATAATTTTCCCTACAATAAACATCAACACCCGGTTTCTTTACTGAAATTTATCAACATAAATATGACAGTAAGGAGTTTCTCCTTTTAGCATATAATATTTTTGATGGTTCTCCTCGGCACTCCAAAACTTCTCGAATTTTGTCACTTTTGTAGCAACATTGTATCCCTTTTGTTTAAGAATTGAGATTATTGCTAATGACTCTGTTTCCTGTTGATCATTTGTAAAAAATATTTCTGATCGATACTGATTTCCTATATCAGGACCCTGACCGTCTATTTGAGTAGGATCGTGAGTATTAAAAAACACCATCAACAATTCCTTGATTGTAATTACAGAGGGGTCATATACAACCTCTACAGCTTCAGCATGTCCTGTTTTACCAGTACAAACCATTTTATAAGAAGGATTTGGAACTGTACCACCTGTAAATCCAACTCGAGTAGAAACAACACCCTCTTGTTTAGCAAGCCAATACTCGGTACCCCAAAAACAGCCAGAGGCTAGAATTATTTTTTCCATTTTTATATTTTTTGATTGAAACACTAAACTTATAGAATTAACACAATGACGAGTATTCTTTTCAGTAAAACCCTCGCCCATAAAAACATGCCCCAAATGAGCTTTACAATTAGAACAAATTATCTCAGTTCGTCTGCCGTCTGCATCTAAAACCTGAGTTACGGCACCGTCAATAAAGTCATCGAAACTGGGCCAACCACAACCCGATTTGAATTTAGACTCAGAAGTAAACAAAGGCGAGTCGCAACGCTTACACTTATAAACTCCTTCACCATAAAAGTTATTATATTCCCCACTATTAGGAAACTCTGTTCCCTTATCAACAATAACTCTTTTCTCATCTGGGGTTAACTTCCTATATTCTTTCATCTGGCAGTGACTAAAAAGTGATAACTGAATAAAAACGAAAACTAAAATATTTGATATTTTCATAATCGTATATATTGATTTGTAGAATTAACAAAACAACATACAAAATGTTAAATCAGAAGCTTTCGTTAATTGTAAAATACATTGAGTTACCATCATTCGAAAAGCCAATATCGAACCTAGCATTAATATTATTTAGCAATTCTAATCTGTAACCAAAGCCTGCATTTGGGAGAAATTTTGATACATCAACCATAGAAGGAGCAATAGTTCCACCACCAACCCAAACAGCAAATCCATGTCTGTTAAATAATCTTCTATTCGGTCTTCGTTTTACAGGAAACATATATCTATATTCTATTTGTCCAAGAGCCATAAATTTATCTCTATATCTTGAAGAATGATAGCCGCGTAATCCATATTCGGATCCTAATTTCGACATTTCTGACCAAGGGGTATCTCCAAGACAATATCTTGTTTTTAACTGCCAAGCTAAAATTCCATTATTAGATAAAAATTTATGATAATAACGATAATCTACAACAAATACAGAATATGAATACGAACTCCCCATATTTTCTGAAAAACTTTCTAATGTGAGACCTAAATAAGTTCCCGATTTTGCATTTTCAGGATAATCTCGTGTATCATAGTTCACAACAGCACCCAAGCCAATATTAAAAATATCGGTACCATATCTTTTAATATTTTCTTCATTAAAAAAGAAATAACTTCCTTCTGTTACCTGAGTATGAGAAATATTTAGTTTAACTCCAGCATAAAGTGACTTTTTAACCCTATATAAGACAGTTGGATTAAATATATACCACTTCTTCCGAAACACTGTTGAAGTATCTGGCTTTGAGATAGATTTACCAGCGGAATAACCTACTCCCCAATAATTATCACTCATATTTTTAACTGATAATTCGCCATTAATACGAAATTTATCATCTGAAAAATATGTAGAATATAATCCTCTAAAAAGATACGAATTGGATGTAGAATAAAGAATATTAAATGGGAAAACAGAAGGTTTTATAATTGAATCAAGAGGATTCGATTTATATGAAATTAAACCACCAGCCCCTATTACAAATTTTAATTCTGGATTATATGCTACTAAAGCTACTGGTATTATTCTTAAACGCCTACTATTTTTAATTGAGTCTTTATATGGGTTTTTAGTTATCTCTACAAATCCAATAGTTTTTACTACAATGGTAGTATCTTTCAAAGGAGATGTCTGTGCAAATAATTTAAAACAAACTAATATTATGATTAAAGTAAATAATGTTTTTTTCAAAATAACCCGAATTAAATGGTAAACGAAAAATAGCAAAAAGATTCAAAAAAAAATCGCCATATTAGAAAATATGACGACTCTTTATTTTATTTCGGATTTACTTTAATAAAGATTTTATTTTATTAGGAATATGTGTATTATCCGTACAATCTTCGAACAGTAAATGCCCTGCTCCTTGAACATATAAAGGCACAATAAGAGCAGTGTGCGAATTAGAACCCCACGAAATACCCAACCTCGAATTTATAATATTACATACAGTTGTTACAATTGGATTACTACTTCCATAAAGAACTTCAGAATTAAATTTTGAAGCAGCATCTTTATCATCTAAAACATAAGCTTTGTAAGCTAATTCAAGAATTTTTTGCTCTCGCTCATTAATTTGAAATTTTGCGTCTGCACCCAAACCAAAATTATCGGAAATAATGGTCTTTAATTCAGAATAAGACCCTTTGTTTGCTTTGAAATCTATTAACATATTACCAAAAGTTTCTAGACTAATTTTCTGAACATCGCAATACTGAATTCGGGTATCATAATGGAGCTCATTATTACCAAGTGACAACCCACCTGTTTCATGATCGGCTGTAACAATTATTAAAGTCTCTTTGGGATACTTATTATAAAAATCTATAGCAACTTGAACAGCATTACTAAAATCCTTAACCTCATCAACCATTGTAGCAAAATCATTACCATGACAAGCCCAGTCTATTTTACCACCTTCAACCATCATAAAGAATCCTTTATCATTGTTAAGCAATTCGATTCCCTTTCGAGTATAATCTGCAATTGTAAAAGCCGAACCATTCTGATCGATAGCGTAAGGTAATGAAGCGCCTCCTTGCATTACAGGACTAAAAAGTATATGATTTTTAGAAGTGTCTGATAAAGCATCAAAACCTTCACGAGTATCTGTAATAACATAATTCTTATTATTCATTATTGTATACAAATCTTCTAAATCGCCAGATTTCCCTTTTCTATAATGAAATCCACCGCCAGCAAAATAGTCAAAATCAGTATCAACAATCTCTTTAGCTATCTCATAAGCCATACTACGGTGAGGCTGATGTGCATAAAAAGCAGCAGGTGTAGCATGATCGATACTTACTGAAGTAATAATACCAACTTTTTTACCACTCTCTTTTGCATAATAAGAAACACTTTTTAATGGCTGCGTATGATCAGCGTTCATTCCAATAGTATTAATAGATGTCTTAAAACCCGTTGAAAGAGCTGTACCTGCAGCTGCTGAACCAGTAATAAATCTATTATCAGAAGTGGTATTAATCATTCCTCGAGTAGGAAAATTTGTAAAGCTAAGATCTAACAAACCAATAGAATCACTTGACAAAGCCATCACACCCTGTGTAGCAGTTACCTGAGCTGGACCCATTCCATCACCAATAAAATAAAAAATATATTTAGGTTTATTTACTTCCTCAGTATTTGAGCAGCCTGCAAAAACAACAAGAATTAAACCTATAAGAAAAGCATTAAACTGTTTCATAGTAGCAATAATTAAAAATTAGAATACAAATATATCTATAATCAAGACAAAAAAAGTAGATACAAAAAAAAAGGGATCCAACGATCCCCTTTTTTTTATCTATAGTATAAATAGTATTTACAATACCGATTCTACTTTGCGTGCAGAATAGTTAATCTTTAAAGCTCCTGCTTTACGTAAAGCTTGTTTAACATCTACAACAATACCCATTTTAACATTTTCGTCAGCCTTAATAGAAGTTGTCATAAAAGGACGGTCAGATTCATCCATTGCATCGCGTTCTGATGCAATAAAGTTTCTAATATCTTCTACATTTGCATAAGCGTCGTTAAGCTGAATACGTGGCTCTGTACCAAAAATAGCTTGGTTTTTAAGTCCAAGTGGCGAACCAATATAGATATAACTAACTAAAGATTTCTTTTCTAGTTTCTTAACCTCTGTAGCTCCAGGAGCGGTAACTTTAACAAGAAGAGAGTTTTCTTTCATTGTTGTACTTACCATAAAGAAAAACAGAAGCATATAAATAATATCCGGTAATGACGATGTAGAAATAGCCGGAAGTTCTTTATTTTTTTTCTCTTTAAACTTTGACATATCTAATCGATTTTAGTTTCATCCGGTTCTGCTTCCGAAACAGCATTAGGGTAAAATTTAACAATAGCTTTTTGCTGATCAGCATTAATATCGTCAAATGGCTTACCAAATTTCTGTACAGAAAGAGAATTTCTTAATTCACTAACAGCGCGAGCGATTTCGTTCTGAACCTTAATATACATGCCATAAGTTGTTCCACGTGCATTTTTAAGAGAGATTATACCTTTTGATACCTCTACAGGACCAAAAAATTCAATCTCCATTACACGCTTAGCAGGTAAATTAGGATCATTATTTGGATTAGTAAAAAATTCCTTAACCTTATCTTTAAGATCAGGAAGTCTCATTCTCTTGCCCTCAACAGATAAATTATCCTTTGAGTTTACAAGAACCTCCAATACATTTCGCTCATGAAGTTGCTGATCTGTCTGCTCTTGATCGTCTACCGCAGGAGGTAATACCCTCGAAATACCACTATCAACATCCATAGTTGTAGTAACTAGGAAGAAGATAAGTAACATAAATGCGATATCCGCTTGCGAAGAGGAGTTAACTTCAGGAAGTGGTCTTGGCATAATTTAATATTTTAAACAGCTAAGGCGTAAACCTTAGCTGCGTTTTGTTTACTTAAAACTCTTAGAAACTTCTGCGTAAATAACTGAAATTACAGCTACTCCTAGAAGTAAATATGTTGTAATGATGCTTGTACCTGCATATTTCATTAAACCTGCAGGATTAGTCTCATTTTCTATAGAAACATTAGTCATAATCTCGTCACTTGCTAAAGCATACGAAATAGCCAAAATTATTCCAATAGACACAAGTCCTATAACCATACCTTTTAGTCCTTTAGGATTAGCAATAGCATTAACAATAGGAAAACCTACAGCTAAAGCAACAGCAGCAACAATAAGAACGTATGACCATATAATAAACGGCTCCTCTGTGATTGATTTAGTTCCCGCGTACAAAATTAAAAACAGTACAGAGATCACCATCAACGCCCACAGAACGATCGTGGTAACTTTTGATAGTTTTAACATAAATCAATTATTTTTTAAGATTATACTTAACTAAGATATCAATCATTGAGATTGAAGCATCTTCCATATTATTAACAAGAGCATCAATTTTGGCAACGATATAGTTGTATAATACTTGAAGAATCATAGCAACAACAAGACCCGATACAGTTGTAATAAGAGCCACCTTAATACCAGCAGCAACAAGAGAAGCAGAAATATCACCAGCAGCCTCGATATCAGCAAAAGCTTTAATCATACCAATTACAGTACCCATAAATCCTAACATCGGAGCAAGAGCAATAAATAAAGCAACCCAAGAAAGGTTTTTCTCTAATAAACCAGTTTGAACAGATCCGTAAGAAACGATAGATTTTTCAACCATATCAACACCTTCTCCACTCTTCAATAAACCTTGATAGAAAATTGAAGCAACAGGACCTCTAGTATTACGGCATACTTCAAGAGCAGCTTCAATACCACCTTCTTCTAAAGCAGCCTCTACATTAGCAAGTAACTTGTCAGTGTTAGTAGTTGCAAAGCTTAAATAAAGAATTCTCTCGATAGCAACAGCAAGACCAAGGATCAAAGCCATTAATACGAAAGTCATAAACTCTGGACCACCATCAATGAAAAGTTTTTTAACAAATTTGTGGAAACTTTGCTGTTCAACAACTGGTGCAACTTCTTCAGCAACTTCTTCAGTAGCTTCATCTGTGACAACTTCTTCAACAGCAGTACTATCAGTTTGCTCAACTGCAGTAACTTCTTCAGCGTTTGTAGCAGTTTGATCTTCTTGAGCAAACGCTATGTTTGATGCACTTAAAGTGAACATCCCAATAACCGCTATTAATGCAAATAACTTCTTCATGGTTTGTTTTTAGTTTAATTATTAATTTTTGTTAGTATTTGACTTATTTATTTAAAATTCGCTTTTAAATTCCTTCTATTTGCGGAGAAGAAGGGATTCGAACCCTCGGTACGATTCCACACCGCACATACGCTTTCCAGGCGTACACCTTCAACCACTCGGTCACCTCTCCCAATGGTTTCAGCCATTAAAACAATGAACTTAACCTCTATTTAACGGGGCACAAAATACAAAAAAAATATTAAATTCACCTTTTTAGTCCTACTATTTAAGACTGTTTGTCAAAAAATAGTATCAATTATCAATGGTAAGTAATTTTTACCCAATTGTCAATTCACCACGCAAAGATGTTTCAAATAATGTTCTTATATGGTTAATATCGCTATAACCACCAAATAAACACATTAATTTAGTTAATGCTGCTTCGGCAGTTATATCGTACCCAGAAATAACTCCTGCTTTTTTTAACAATATTCCAGTATCGTACTGATCCATATTTACACTTCCGGCAATACACTGGGTTACATTAACCACAATAATTCCCTTTTCAACAGCCGATTGAATTTTCTCAATAAACCAATCAGACGAGGGAGCATTACCCGATCCGTAAGTCTCCATTACAATAGCTTTTACTCCTTTAATGTTTATAATGGCATCGATATACTCTGAAGATATACCTGGGAATATTTTCAAAAAAGCTATTGAGTTATCGACCTTTGTTTTAATAAAAAACTCGTCGTGCGAGGCGTTATTATAATATATGTATTGCCTCTTATATTTAATATGAATTCCAGACTCGGCTAAAGCTGGATAATTTTCCGATGTAAATGCATTAAAATGCTCAGCATTGAATTTCTTAGTTCTATTACCTCTAAATAATTTACTCTCGAAATAAACACAAACTTCAGGAACAATAGGCTTTCCATCTTGTTTAGCTGCAGCAATCTCAATTGCCGATATTAAATTTTCTTTACCATCGGTTCTTAATGTTCCTATAGGCAACTGCGAACCTGTTAAGATAACTGGTTTAGAAAGATTATGAAACATAAAACTAAGAGCGGAAGCTGTATACGACATAGTATCTGTTCCGTGAAGAATTACAAATCCATCGTAATTATTATACTCTTTATAAACAATCTCGGCAAGCTGAACCCACGATTCTGGCTGTAAATTAGAAGAGTCTATTAAAGGATCAAAAGAGATAGTGTCAAGATTAAAACCAAACTTTTTTAGTTCGGGAACCTCTTCATGAATTTGATCGAAATTAAAAGGGGCTAATGATCCTGTGGCAGGATTCTTTTTCATACCAATGGTTCCGCCTGTATAAATAATAAGTATCGATGTTTTATCGCTCATATATTGTTTTGTTAAATCTCTTACAAGTTAAATAATTTCCGGGCATTATTAGAGGTAATCTCAGCTACCTTTTTTTCATTAATTTCAAGGATATCTGATATTTTAGACCCTATTAACGGAAGGTAACTACTCTCGTTTCGTTTCCCGCGATAAGGAACAGGAGCTAAATAAGGCGCGTCTGTCTCTAAAATTATACTATTAATATCTATCTGAGGAATAATCTTATCTAATCCCGAGTTTTTAAAAGTTACTATTCCATTAATACCAATATAAAACCCCATCGAGATAGCTTTCAATGCCTGCTCAGCAGACCCTGTAAAACTATGAAAAACACCTTTTAAATTACGATCCTTATAATTATCTAAAACCTCAAATATTTCGTCAAAGCTATCGCGAGCGTGAATTACAATAGGAAGATTATATTTTAATGCCATATCTATTTGAGAAGCAAAAACCAATTTTTGTTCTTCAACAAGAGTTTTATCCCAATACAAATCGATTCCAATTTCGCCAACAGCACAATACTTGCCTTTTGCCAATTCGCTTTCGATAACTAACAACTGCTTACTAAAATCTTTTTCAACACTTGTTGGATGGATACCCATCATAGGAAAACAATAATCTGGATATTTTTCGCACAAGTTATTCATTGGCTCAATAGAATCAATATCGATATTTGGAAGAAGAAGCATATCGAGTCCTGCCTCCTTGGCTCTTGAAACAGCCTCATCGATATCATTATCGAACTGTTGTGAGAATATATGAGTATGAGTATCTATCCACATTATTTATAACAATTTTTCAGAATGCAAACATAACAAAAGCAGTAACCTTAGCAAAAACTAGCACTAAAAAATATTACAGTTGTTAAACAGAATAATATTTTCCGGGAAGGGTTCGAATTATCCCTTTAAACTCTAATTGCAGAAGAACAAGAGATAACTGATTGCTTTTTATTAAGAGCAAACTCTCTAAATCGTCGAAATGAATAGTACTCTTTTTCTCAATAATATCAAAAACAGCTTTTTCATCGGCAGTCATATCAACAAAAGCGGGCATCGACAGCTGCTTGCCAACAGTTTTAATATCCCAATTCATAACTCTAAATATATCGTCGGCCGACTCAACTAATGAAGCCTTGTTATATTTAATAAGTGCGTTACACCCTACCGACATCCTACCATTAATATTTCCAGGCAAAGCAAAAACATCTCGATTATACGAGAAAGCAATATCGGCTGTAGTAAGTGCACCTCCTTTAAGCCCTGTTTCAACAACAACTACACAATCGGCAAGACCTGCTATTATTCTATTTCTACGAATAAAGTTTGGAGCATCGGGGCTATCGTCGGGGAAAAATTCACTTATGAGAGCACCATTATCAACAATTTTATTAGCAGTATTAATATGCGATTTTGGATAAATATTATTCAGCCCACTACCCAAAACAGCCACAGTTGGAAGATTATTCTCCACAGCAACCCTATGCGCTTCGATATCTATACCATAAGCTAAACCGCTAACAATAATTGGCGAAACACCCGATTGGGCAAGCTGTTGAACCAATGTTTTTGTAAAATCTAAGCCATATTTTGTTGCTCGCCTACTACCTACAATTGCTATAGAATATTTTGCATCGAGATTACAATTACCCTTGACAAAAAAAGCTATTGGAGCATCGTCACAACTGAGCAAACGCCGAGGATAATCCTCGTCTTCGAAAGTTACTAATCGGGCATTAATTTGTTTAGCACCAGCTAATGCCTGAACAGCCTCTTTTAGAGCTGAGTCTCTGCCTTCGGCGAATAAAGTTGCAATTCGAGGAGGCACAGCATAGCCAAAAACAAGCTCTTTGTATGTTGACAGAAATAGTTTCTTTAACCCACCGCAAGCCGAAATAAGCTTTCGAGCACTTACGGCACCAATACCTTGAATTTGTGTAAGGGCAAGCAGAAGAGTTTTTGAATCGGACATTTTTGAACTTTAAGTTACAAAAACAGACCTTTATTTTCTACAACTTATTTAAGCAT
Organism: Bacteroidales bacterium; assembly: GCA_016926405.1. Taxonomy (GTDB): domain Bacteria; phylum Bacteroidota; class Bacteroidia; order Bacteroidales; family UBA6680; genus UBA6680. The sequence continues at coordinate 6,374 of JAFGOQ010000153.1, read as the reverse complement.
TGATAAAGCTTTTCGCGCTGATTCTTTGTTAATGCAGTTATCGACACCTTTGGATATTCGGCAATACGTCCTCCTGCATTTTGCTTAAAAGTAATATAGGTACGCAATCCACTTTTAGTAATAACATATTCGTGAAATTGCTTATGCGCCATCTCTATAGCATTTTTACTATCGGCAAATGGTCGTATTGAGTAATATCGAAACACCATTCTACCTTTATCGTCGCTAAAATATATATAGTTTAAATCTTTGTAAAAATAGAAAGCAAACAAACCAATATAACCACACAATAATATAACAGCCCAATAAATACGACCTATCCCTAAAAATGGATCTAAGAAAAAAGGGAGTGTTAACACCAATGTAAAAAGAGTAATTGTTATTACAGCACCAATAAATTCATTAAATCTGTAGCGCACTACGTTTTTTCTGTTATCTATTATCATGATAATTAAAATTAATACAGTAGCAGAGACTATGAATACCTTATATATATATCTCTACAATTTTCGTCGTTTTATTTCCGCCAAAATTAAATTTAATTCTCGTCCAGTTTGCCCTTTTACCGAAGTATTTTCCGATGCCCTGCGCAAAAGATATGGCATAACATATTTAACAGGGCCGTAAGGCAAATATTTAGCAACATTAAAACCTGCAGCAGCTATATTAAAGCTTATATTATCGCTCATTCCATAAAGTTGCGAAAACCAAATTCTAGAATCATTAGGCTGTAATCCCTTTCCCTCCATTAACTCGGTAAGTAGCCTTGAGCTATATTCGTTGTGTGTTCCGTTAAATATTGATATTCTGTCGATATTATCTATGGAATATTCTAGAGCCAGATTAAAATCGCGGTCGGTTGATTCTTTATCGGGTTGAATTGGCGAAGGATAACCCATTAGCTCTGCCCGCTCCCTCTCCTTCTCCATATATGCACCACGAACAAATTTAACACCTAAGTAATAACCTTTATCAACAGCCAATTTATGCGATTTCTTTAAAAAGTCGAGCCTATCCCAACGGTACATCTGAAGGGTATTGTAAACAATTGCTTTCTCTTTATTATACTTCTCCATCATCTGCTCAACAACCTTGTCAAACAGATCCTGATACCAACTATCTTCGGCATCAATTAGTATAGGTATATTATTTTGGTGAGCTGTTGAACAAAGCTTATCAATACGATTTACAAAATCGTCAAGTTCTTTTTGCTCAACGGTGGTTAACTGTTTATTGGCATTAGCCTTCTCTAACAATGCCGACTTAGCAAACGCAGTAGGCTTAAAAACAGCAAACGGAATATCTTTATTTTCAGAGGCAAACTCTACTGCACGAAGTGTTTCGGCCAAAGCTTTTTCTATATCATCAATCTCTTCTTTACCCTCTACCGAATAATCGAGAATACTTTTAACACCATTCTGCGCCAACTTTTGTATTGCTGGAACACACTCTTGAATGGTTTCACCGCCAACAAAATGTTTATAAATAGTTGGTTTAACAGCCCATTTTATAGGAACTCCATATTTAAGAGCTGTATTTACTAAACTGCTACCAATTTTAACAATTGTAGGGTTACCAATAGTTTTAAACAGTAATTGCGACTGGCGCAACTCGGCATTGCTCTTATAACTAAAGGCTATTTGGGTATTTTCGAACGAGATCATAGTGCAATGTTTTGTGCTAATAACAGATTAATACAAAAAAGGTTTAGCACAAAACACTACAATAAAAAAAGCGGAAGATATTTTACATCTCCCGCCTATATAATTAATATTACAAATCTTATCTATTTAGAAACACATCGAATAGATAATTTGGGATCAATATCTCCAACAATGCTTTTTTCAGCTAATTTCGCTAAACTTGCTTCGTTATTAAATAACATAATACTACTCTGTTTAATCCAAACATAGCCATACACATCTATTCTGGTAAATTTATTATTAGCATAATATCCCGAGGGAACAGCAGAAAAACCAGACTGATTATCGCTATTCAATACTATTTTCTTACCTAAATCATTACTTCCAACATAAGTAGTTAAGTTACTCCACTCATCAGTAGTGGCTATATGCCATCCTGTTGGGCAAACATTGTCTGCTTGTACTACACTATAATTGTACAACCTACCATTTTTAGCAACATTAGCTTCGTTATTATCGTATGCCGATACATTTGCACTGTTTATAGCTGTTCCTTGTACTGTTTTAGTGGTTTTTAGATTCTCTGAAAACCATTTATTATCGCCAATTTTCACCCAGTTATAACTATTATTGTCGGCATCGGTAACTTCGCCAACTAAATCGGCAGCTTTTAATACTTGGTTGCTAACACCAAGCTTAACCATTGTACCAACCATAATTTTTAAACCTTTACTATTTATAGCAGAAGCACTAACACCTGCATTTAAAAGTTCGGCAATAAAAGCATCTAATTTGGTAGCATCGTTTGGTCGAAGACTAACTAATTGTAAATCTGAAACACCTGCATTCTTAAGCTGTTGTATTGAATGCCCACCATCGTATAGCTGAACTAAACTAAAAAGCCTACTATCTAAAAGTTTTTTAGTATCGCCTAAAGCAATAATAATATTATCTACATACTCTTTTGTGGCAACATCTTTTGGATCAATTGGTTTAGCAACATTCGATAGGCTACCTCCGCCACACGACATACCATCGGTTAATACAACTTTATTTTCAAATCGTTTTACCCCTTTAATAACCTGATCGCCTGTTAACTTTACATCGTCTGATGCATCAATATCGATATTAGCAGGCACATTAGTAATATTACTATAATGAACCTTAGCTTTACCCGAAGCCATTAAATCGGCTTTTGTATAAATATCAGACGAATTAGCTTTAGCAGCTAACTTATTGTTGATTTCTGACTTCGAGTAACTATAATCTGTATTTGCCTTAGTTTTTAATGCATTATCAACCTCGGTTTTAGTGTAATTATTTTGTTTTACAGTATTATCGAGCTGAGTAATTTTTGCATCAACCTGCTGTTTGGTGTACAAACCATTAACTTTAGAATCAACAGCTGCTTTAGTATAAACCTCGTCGCGTTTTGCCAATAATAGCAGTTCGTTATCAACCTCGGTTTTAGAATATACATCGCCTTTATTTAACTTACCATTTAATAAATTATTTGTTTCGGCCTTAGTATACACTTTCGAAAACTGATCAGCAAGCTGAGTATTAATAGCATTAGAAACATTGCTATTAACAGTGTTAGAAATTAAAACAATAGCATTATCGGTAGTAATATAATTATCAAGTTTCTGATCGAAATCATCGAACTTATTATTTACTTCTTCTTTATTATAAACATTGTCAACCTCTTTAGCTTTATTAGCATATAAAGCATAAGGAACACTTAACAACTGACTTACTCCAACCAAACTATAGTTTGAACCACCATTAATATCGGTCTCTATCTGAATAAATTTTGATTGATTATCCCAATCTATATCATTAAAACTACCACTAAGTACACTTCCATTACCAATAACAAAAGTTAACAAACCCGAAGGCTCGGTTGTACAAGTAAATTTTTCGGAATAAACCGAATATCCTGTTGACGAACCATCTAAAATAGATACACGTACACTTACATTTTTATTGCTAATAACAGCACCATCGTTATCGCGTACTACAGCCTGATAACTAATTCCATTAACACTTTGCGCAATGGCCGAAAGCGATAATAACAATCCTAAAACTATTGAATAAATTTTTGTCATATCTAATAATTATAATAAACTAAGCTTTAATAATTTTAATTGATGCAACCTGCTTATTATGTTGCATTATTTTTATGAAATAAACACCCGATGTATAGCCACTCATACTTATCGGAGTAGAGTTATCAACAATGTTATCTGACATTAATACACTACCTTTTATATCGGTTAAAACAAATCGAAAATTTGCTAAATCGTCGTAATCAATATTTAGTATAGCGTTTGAAACTACAGGGTTAGGATAAACCTTAATAGTGAAATCGGCTTTTAAGAAAGATATACCTGTTACTTTTTTCTCGAAATACCCTTGATGAACTCCATGGTTTAACTTGCAGATATTGTTATCCATAGTAATAACAATAGGTTGCCCCACTGTATACGACACAGTACCACTGCTTGCACTAATAATGTTAGCCGAACTACTTACACTTTGCTGTCCAAACAAAGCAGCGCACATAGCCAACCCCATTATTAAAAAGGCTGTTTTTAATCTCATATATATTTATTTAGTTATTAATTATTCACCATTAGTTGTAGCAATACCAAGTTGGATATAGCTTAAGCCATAAACCAAAACGATACAACACATAAAAAACACACAGCTACACAGGCAATAAAACTGCCCTATCGCATTTATTAATTATTAAATCTACAACTACAGCACGCACCATAAGATAAATGGTAACGAAGGGTACACATATATTCCAATTCTCTTCTGTAGTGTTAAATATATGTGCAGAATTAAACCCAATCCGCTGCAAAAGTATAAAAACAGACAATAGTTGCTATAGTTGTGAATATAGTCTTTGACTTGTAACTAAAACAGCAGGCTAAACTCAAACTAATTGCCGATAAACACACATAACATCTACATAAATAGAATAACTATAAACTCTTAAAGTAGTGCAAGCAAAACTATTGCTTATAATAGGAATAATAAAATCAGGCAATTACCGGCTAAAGGTGTAAAACAACATATAGCTTCTACTTTTTTCGAAAAAAATCAAAAATATAACAACAAACAGTTTATCATCGAAAAATTATTTATAAATTTATCGACGTTAATAAAATTTATAATAAACTGATCCCTATCAGTTAACAAAACTATACTAATATGATATGTACAGAAGAGTACGAGGCAAAAAAGGCTTTAATTGAGTCGTTACCCGACGACCAAATAAAGACACCTTACATGCCTCTCGATACGTTTATTGGCGATGCCGAAACTGTAACCATTACAGCAAAAAATGACGAATCGAAGTTATTGCCTTTAGGTTTAAAGGCAGAGTTATTAACCGACATGCCTTTACGCATAGGTGCGCTTAGACATTTGCAAGCTCGATGGAAAAACGAGTGTCAAAACAGTAGCGCGGCTCAAGAAGAGTGGAGTATTAAATCGGCAATGGCCGACGAATTACTAACCGAACTTTTTACAACATTTAGGTTTGCTTATCGCAAAAACCCTACTATGTTGAAAGCCATTGCCGAAATAGCCGAAGGCAATACCAACACCGACAAAATACAAGATCTTTACGAACTTGCACTGTTGGGTAAAAATAATGCTGAGCCTCTTACTGCAATAGGTTTTGATATTACAAAACTTGACACTGCGGGCGATTTTGCTAACGAACTTGGCGAGCTTTTAGCACGTGTAAATGGCGAAAAAGGCGATTTAAACAGCCTAAAAGTTATGCGCGACAAAGCATATACCCTACTAAAAGAGGGCGTTGACGAGATTCGTACAATAGGTAAGTTTGCTTTTTGGAAAGACGAACGACACCAAGCGAAATATTTGGTTCATTATTTCGTGAAAAAGCGAAAAACAATAAAAGAAACTGCTATAGAAGAAGAAAAATAATTAAAAAGGGACTTTAAGTCCCTTTTTAATTTAGGTTAAATGTAACTTCTTAATATTTTAATTCGCTGTATAATATTATAATCTCCCTTCGCCGAAGGACAACAAAAATTTGCGAAGGTTGTGGAAAAACAGCGAAGGATGACCAGAAAAGCCGAAGGACGACCAGAAAAGCCGAAGGACAACAAAAAAAGGCGAAGGGAGAGAAAAAACAGCGAAGGACGTTGCTAGATAAGCATTTTAGAAATTTGTTATAAAAGAAAGAAGCCCATGGTATAAAACCATGAGCCACTCAGACAAATATGAAAAAGCTAACTATTTTTTTATAAAAACCATTTTAGGACGAAAAGTCATAGTATCACCAGAAACAATACCTGATTCTACTTTCCCCTCACCTGATAATATTTTTACTGTATTATGATTATAAGTATATGTTCCTACATTACTTTTTTTAGTACTATCGGAAGTATGAACAAAACCAACTCTAACAGTAGTGTCAGAAATAAATTCTAATGTAAACACATCTTTATAATGTTTACATTCCCATTTTGTGCTCTTAATTGAAGAATTATGATCTTTACTACTTGAAACAGTTGAAACAATGGAAAACAATGCAACTGCTAAAACATAAAAAAATTTCATTTTAATATAATTCTTATAATTATCCCTATTAATTTTAAAAAGGAGTGCAAAGAGAGTTCAAAAAAAACAGAGAACAAAGTGTCAATTGTGTCATTTTTTTTGTCTCAGCTCTAAATAATCAATTAC
>JAFGOQ010000152.1 GCA_016926405.1 Bacteroidales bacterium | reverse complement strand
CTACACTTGATGCTCACTGGCATCTGTATTCTACCGACATTCCAGAAGGAGGTCCTGTAGCAACATCGTTTACTTTCGAAAAGCCTAGTGGATACGAGCTTGTTGGCGAAATACAACAACTTAGTAAAGTTCATAAAATGTTTGACGAGACATTTAAAATGGATATCACATATTTTGAGGGTGAGGCTGTCTTTTCGCAAAAAATAAAACTTACTACAACCGATAAAGTTTCTGTAAAGGCAATTCTTGAATATCAAATATGCGACGACTCGCAATGTCTGTTTTTAGACGAAGAGAATATTTTTGTGCTAAATGAAGGCGTAGCTTCTGATGTTGCTGTAACTACTGCCGCTGCTAACGAAGTTAAAGAGGTAAGCCCTGATGTTGAAGAGGGAAAAATGTCGCTTTGGGTAATGTTTTGGTTTGCTTTTGTTGGTGGACTTTTAGCATTATTAACACCTTGTGTTTTTCCAATGATTCCTATGACAGTTAGTTTTTTTACTAAGCAAAGTAAGAATAAGGCTGAAGGTATTCGTAATGCTATTTTATATGGATTATCAATTATTGTAATTTATGTTATTTTAGGAACAGCAGTAGCTGCCATTTTTGGTGCCGACTCACTTAATGCTTTGTCTACCAATCCGTGGTTTAATTTGTTCTTTTTTGTTCTTTTAGTTGTATTTGCAGTATCATTTATGGGTGCATTCGAAATAATGATGCCTAGTTCATGGGTTAATTTTGCTGACAAAAAATCGGATAAAGGCGGTCTTATTGGAATTTTCTTTATGGCTTTTACGCTAGCTTTAGTATCGTTTAGTTGTACAGGTCCAATTGTTGGAAGTTTATTAGTACAAGCTGCAACAGGTGGTTTTACAGGCCCTATTATTGGAATGTTTGGATTTTCGTTAGCATTAGCTCTTCCGTTTGCTCTGTTTGCTGCTTTCCCTGGATTTCTTAATTCACTACCAAAATCGGGTGGATGGTTGAATTCTGTAAAAGTTGTTCTTGGTTTCTTAGAATTGGCTTTTGCATTTAAGTTTCTTTCGAATACCGATATGGTATGGGATTTACACGTTTTCGAGAGAGAGACTTTTATTGCCATTTGGATTGCAATATTTGGTGCATTAGGATTATACCTTTTAGGTAAGATTCGATTGCCTCACGACTCGCCTATGGAGTACTTACCAGTTTCTCGTTTAATGTTAGGTTTAACAGTAATAGCATTTACAATATATATGATTCCTGGTTTGTGGGGAGCGCCTTTAAACTTAATTAGTGCTTTTCCTCCTGGAAGCGATTACGCTGAGTCGCCAAATGGTGTAGGTTATAAAGGAACAGGTACAGCTGGTAGTCATAGCTTTAATTTACCAGAAGGAATGCATCCTGGCCCTCAGGGAATTCCTGCCTTCGAAGATTATGATAAAGCATTAGCTTACGCAAAGAAGGTTAATAAACCTCTTATACTCGATTTTACTGGAAAAGCTTGTGTTAACTGTCGTAAGATGGAGAATATGGTTTGGTCTGATCAATCAGTTAAGGGATTCTTAACTAACGATTTTATTTTGGTTTCGCTTTATGTTGATTTAAGAAAAGATTTAGATGTACCATATATATCGAAAGCAACAGGTAAAAAGATTAAAACAGTAGGTCAGAAGTGGGCCGATTTTCAGTTTGAAAGATTTAAACAACAAGGACAACCATATTATGTGTTGTTGGATGTTAACGAAAAAGAGTTGAATGAACCTAGCTCTTATAATTCAGACATTGAAGATTATAAAGAATGGTTAAAAGAGGGATTAGAGAATTTTAAAAATCGTTAATCAATCGTAAATAATATATAATTAAGAGCTGCCAATTATGGCGGCTCTTTTTTTTAGACTTAATAATTATCAGGTTACACTAATTTTTACTCATGTTTCTAAATGCTGATTTCTTAGAATTACAAATGTTTACGCAGATTTTTGTTTTTAAAACAACATGTAGATACGACCTGTAATCTGAATATGTGTTAAAAAAAAGCATCTAAAAAATACAAAATGTATATTTGCATAATGACAAATATATCTTTCACTAACATATCCTCGTTCAAAAAACTATTTGATAGCCTATACGAGCCTTTGTGTAGATTTGCAACCATCTATACACAAAATAGTGTTGTGTCTGAAGAGATTGTTCAAGATGTGTTTGTGAATGTTTGGGAGAAACGAAATACAATTAATATCGAAACTTCCATTAAATCGTACTTGTTTTCATCGGTACGAAACAGAGCCTTAAACTATAAGCGCGATTCAAAAGTAGACCTTTTTAAAACTGATGTTTTAGACGAAATTGATAAAGAGATTTGGGAAGATATTAGTTGCTTTGAAGGTGATGATATTGAGAAACTGCGCAATAAGGTTAGATTAGCTATTGATGATTTGCCAGAGAAGTGCAAAGAGATTTTTTTGTTAAGCAAAGAAAATAGTTTAACATATAGTGAAATTGCTACTGAGTTATCAATATCAACCAAGACAGTCGAAAACCAAATGTATATAGCTTTTAAAAAGCTTCGCGAAAGCCTTTCCCCAATATTATTTATTGCTGCTCTTTTCTTAAAATAAGTAAACCATAAAAAATCAAAATTCTTTTAGGGGTTTTAAATAACTATTGTGTCTTAAGAGTATAATAGATTAATTATTTAAAGGAGAGAAAAGATGGATTATACAGTAAAAAAGCTGATCTGTAAGTATTTTTGTTATCGATTATCTTACGAAGAGGGTAAAGAATTGTGTAAATGGGTAAAAGAGTCTGACAATAATAGAAGACATTTTACAAGATTTAAACGACGCTACAGATTACGATTGTTAACGCGAAAATTAGATGTTTTAATGTTAAATTAATATTCTGAACAAAAAAAAAGAAAATGGATTATAAATCGCAAATGCCTACAGATCTTTTTGTAAAACAGCTAAATAACAACATTACCTCTGATGAGAGTAGTGAATTAATTAACTGGATTAATTCTGCAAAAGAAAATCGAGATACTTATAAGAGTTTTCGTAAAATGTGGATTATTAATGGCAGCGATATTATGTTTAATTCCGATCAAGGGTGGAAAAATGTACAATCCAAAATATTCAGACAAAGACAGAAACTAAAAATTACATTGCTTAAGCAATTTGCTGTGGCTGCCTCTATTGCAATTTTATTATCGGTTGGTGTTTTTAAAATTATTATGTCGACTAATAATGTAAATACAATTACTGTTAATGTTGCTTTAGGAAGCGAACCTCAGCAAGTTATTTTGCCCGATAGCTCGGTGGTTTGGCTTAATAGTAATTCAAAAATTGAATATCCTAAGGTTTTTGAAGATGATAAGAGAATAGTAAATTTTGCAGGTGAGGCATATTTTCAGATTGCTAAAAATGCAGCTAAGCCATTCGAAATTCATTCAGATAAGGCTATAACTCGAATATTGGGAACATCGTTTAATTTAAATACAAAACACAATAGCAATCAATCAAAAATCGATTTGTTTACTGGTAAAGTAGAGTATATAAATAAAAGCACTTCAAAAAGTGTTATAGTGCTACCTAATCAGTATGCTTTTATAGATAGTAGTAATGATACTCCAATTCTTGTAAACGAATTAGATAAAAATATCTTGGCTTGGAAAACAAAACATTTCGAGTTTAATTCTCAAGAGTTGTCGATTGTTTTAGCTAAGATAGCCGAAGTGTATAATGTAAAAATTAACGTAGCAAATCCTGACTTAAACAAAGTAAGAGTTACTATTACATACAAGAGTATTACCATTGATGGAATTCTAAATGTGTTATCAGAAACAGTAGGTTTTTCTTACACAAAATCTGGTAAATCAACCTTTATTATTAAAGAAAAAAATGACTAAAAAATATATTATTACAATAATTACTTTCTTATTCTCGGCCTATCTTATGTTTGGTCAATCTGTCGATAAGAAATATTCAATAGCAATTAAAGACAAAAAGCTTGTCGATGCTATTCAAGTTATTAAAGAGACTACGGGGTATAATTTTTTCTATCGTAACGATATTATAAAGGATAGTTATATTGTTTCTATTAATATCACGAGTTCAACTATTGAGCAGATTTTAGATAAGTTGCTAAAAGATTTTTCAATAGATTTTCGGGTTAAATATGGCATGGTAGTACTTAAAAGTGCTCCAAACAAGATTATGTATACAATTAGTGGTGTTTGTAGCGACATTACTAATGGAGAGCTTTTACTTGGAGCAACAGTTTTTTCTACAACAAATTATTTTGGAGCCTCGTCAAATAGCTACGGTTTTTATTCGTTAAAGCTGCCAGTAGGTAAGCATGTTATTGTTTCGTCATACATTGGTTATTCCGATAGGGTTGATACTATTGAGGTTGATCGCAATCTCCGTATCGATGTAAAGCTTAATCCTATAAATATTAATATTAAAGAGATTGAGGTTGTTGCCCAATCAAAGAATAGGAATATTATTCAAACAAAGATGAATACATTGTCGTTGCCTATAAAGACAATTATGCAAATGCCTGCAATGTTGGGCGAATTAGATGTAATGAAAAGTTTACAGATGCTGCCAGGAGTGCAGAGTGGAGGCGATGTGTCTGCAAATCTGAATGTGCGTGGTGGTAAGTACGACGAAAATCTTATTATTCTCGACGATGCTCCAATATATAATCCATCGCATGCATTGGGATTCTTTTCAGTATTTAATCCCGAAGCAATAAAAGATGTTACCATGTATAAAGGATCGGCAAACGCTCAATATGGAGGTCGAGCATCTTCGGTTGTCGATATTCGCATGAAAGATGGAAATATGCAGGATTATCAAGCTTCGGCATCTTTAGGAACTGTTGCAGCAAATGTCTCGTTACAAGGTCCTATTGTTAAAGATAAGGCTTCGTTTATTATCTCTGGAAGATATTCGTATGCAGGTTTAGTGGCTGATAATGTTCTATCATTACTAGATGAATTAGATATGGGAGGTCAGGGGATTAAAGACTATAGAAGAGGTAACGACGTTAGCTTTTACGATATCAATCTTAAGTTAAACACAAAACTTAATAATAATAATCGATTATATTATAGTTTATATAGCGGGCACGATAACTTTCATTTTCGATTATTTGACGAGAAAAGTCGTATGGAATGGGGTAATAATGCTTCAACTTTGCGATGGAATCATATTTTCAACGATCGTCTTTTTGCAAATACTACAGCTAGTTTTAGTAAGTATAATTATTCGTACACAATATTAGACGATTTGCGTGATTTTGAGTGGTTATCATCGCTTAATGAGTTTGACATAAAGCAAGATTTCGATTTTTTTATGAATTCTAGTAACCGATTAAAATTTGGAGCAGGTGTTGCCTATCACTCTATTAGTCCTGGTCAGATTAAGCCTCGTTCTCAGGAGTCTATTACAAAACCTTATGCCTTAGCTTCAAATTTAGGATACGAACCATATATTTATGCTAGTCACGAAGTTAATGTTACAGATAATTTTACTGTTGAGCTTGGTTTAAGATATTCTGCCTTTATTAATACAAGTGGAGGTAGTGTTTATAGCTATTCCGATGATTCGTTTTCAGTTGTAACCGATACTATTACCTACAATAAGGGAGATGTTAATTCGTGGTATAGTGGTTTAGAGCCAAGATTAAATTTGCGATATACAGTAAGCGATAATCAATCGGTAAAGATGTCGTATGCTCGCAATCGCCAATATTTACGATTGTTATCATCATCGGGCATTGGATTACCAACCGATGTTTGGTTTCCTGTAAACAAACACATTAAACCACAGATTTCAGATCAAGTTTCGTTAGGGTATTTTCATAATTTGCAGGATAATAAGTACGAAATGTCTGCAGAGATATATTATAAGAATCTGCAAAATCAGATCGATTTTAGAGATAATTCGTCATTATTTCTTAATCCTTTTGTTGAGCAGGAGATATTATCGGGTAGAGGATGGTCTTATGGAGCAGAGTTTTTACTAAAGCTTAATGGAACAAAATTGTCGGGATGGCTGGCTTATACTTGGAGTAAAACAGAAAATAAGATTAAAGGAATAAATAATGGAGAAGTGTTTCCTTCTCGTAACGATAAACGTCACGATTTATCGATGTTTATTAATTATAAACTTAGCAAAAAGTGGGCTATGGGATGCAATTTTGTTTAT
>JAFGOQ010000151.1 GCA_016926405.1 Bacteroidales bacterium | reverse complement strand
GTTTCCGTCTTTACCGTAGTATTTTATCTCTAAAGGCTCTTTTGTTTGCTTCGTAAAAGCAATGCTTATTTTTGAATATGAGAATTCGCCGCTGGTTGGAATAAGATCAATAAGATAATTACTTTTACCTTCTATGATTATATCAGTTTGTTTTTTGTAGTTGAAATCCTTTTCGTAAATAGTGAAAATATTTTGTGGATTTTCTAAAACATCTTCGCTATTTTGGTCAGGCTCAGTAATGTTTACTTCTCCTTGTTCTAGCATATGCGTCCAACGAGTTTTTCCGTTACAATATGCAACAGCTCCCATTAACTCAACTTTATACATGTTTTTTTGTAGCGTTATAGACCCATTGTAAGAATCATTAATTTTTTCAGCTTTATTACTTAAAGTGAATGAGAAATTTGCAGTTATGGAAGTATAGGACTTCATAGTTTTAGAGAAAGAATCTAAAAGATTCTTGGCTTCAGTGTCGTTTTGTGAAAATAACTGTGTGAAAAATAGTGTTGTAATTGTGATTATGGAAAATATACGTTTCATATGTTTGTTTTTAATGAATTCGAATTGTTATTAATTTTTAAGTGTATTCAAAAACTGTTCCAAAGCGTATGTGTCAGGAATTAATACTTGTCGAGCCTTGCTGCCTTCATATGGACCAACAATACCTACAGCCTCAAGCTGGTCGATAATTCTACCTGCTCTATTATATCCTATCGAAAACTTACGCTGAATTAGCGAAGTTGAGCCTTGCTGTTGCATAACAATAACATTTGCAGCTTCTTCAAATAAGTCGTCACGTTTTTGAATGTCAAAATCTTTGCTAACAGCATTAGAATCACTTTCTGCTTCTGGTAAAATAAAGGCCGATGGATATGAATTCTGAGCACCAATGAATTGTGTTATTCGTTCAATTTCTGGAGTGTCTACATATGCACATTGAATTCTTGTAAGATCATTTCCTGTCGATATTAGCATATCACCTCGTCCGATAAGTTGGTTGGCGCCAGGGCTGTCAAGAATGGTTCTTGAGTCGATAGAACTAGTTACTCTAAAAGCTATACGAGCAGGGAAGTTAGCTTTAATTACCCCTGTTATAATGTTTGTTGTTGGTCTTTGTGTTGCAATTATTAAATGTATGCCTATAGCACGAGCAAGCTGAGCAAGTCGGGCAATTGGCATTTCCACCTCTTTACCTGCAGTCATAATTAAATCTGCAAACTCGTCAATTACTACAACAATATATGGTAAGTATTTATGTCCTTTTTCGGGATTTAATACTCGATTGATAAATTTGGTGTTATACTCTTTTATGTTTCTAACATGAGCAGCTTTAAGAAGTTCATATCGATTGTCCATCTCAATACATAATGAACTTAAAGTGTTTATCACCTTGTCTGTGTCTGTAATAATTGCATCTTGTTCGTCAGGTAGTTTTGCAAGGAAGTGTTTTTCGATAACCGAGAAAATAGACAGTTCTACTTTTTTAGGGTCTATCATAACAAATTTTATTTGCGACGGATGTTTTTTGTATAATAATGATGTTAGAATAGCATTTAATCCTACCGATTTACCTTGTCCTGTTGCTCCAGCAACCAACAGGTGAGGCATTTTAGCTAAATCACAAACATATATTTCGCTTGAAACTGTTTTTCCCAGTGCAATGGCAAGATCAAACTTACTATTCTGAAATTTTGCCGATTTTATAATTGATCGCATAGATACAATTTGAGGATTGGGATTTGGTACCTCAATACCAATAGTTCCTTTTCCTGGAATAGGGGCAATGATTCTAATTCCTAATGCAGCTAAACTTAGAGCTATATCATCTTCTAAGCTTTTAATTTTCGATATTCTAATTCCTGGTGCTGGAATAATTTCATACAAAGTAACAGTTGGCCCTATTGTTGCCTTAATAGATTCAATTTTAATATTGTAATTTTCAAGAGTTTCAATAATTTTCTTTTTATTAGCAGCAAGTTCCTCGTTTGTAGGAATCCCAACATCAGATTGATGGTCGTCTAGTAATTCAATAGGAGGAACAGTGTATTTTGGTAGGTCAAGAGTTGGGTCGTAATTTTCAAATTGAATATTTTTAATTTCCTTATCGTCTAACATCTCTTCTTCAGCCTTTTTTTCAATAGTAAGCTCAACATCACCTTCTTGAGTTGGCGGAAGTTTTTCAATAATTGAAGAAGATACAGACTCTTCTTGAAAAAAGACTACTTCTTCATTTTCTTTCATATTGCATGTTTCTTCTTCCTCTTTAAGCTCATTAATGGATGTGTCTTCTAAAGAGGGTTTTAGTTCGCTATCTTCTTTCGAAATAGATTCTAAATTGTCAACAGTGTTTTCAATAATAGGTTCTGAAATAATAACTTCTTTGTTTCGAATCTTATAGAAATTAGCTTTAATTATATCGTAAATATTTTTATTAAAATAAATTACAATGGTACTTGAAATTGTTAGCAGTAGAAATGCTGTGCCTATTTTTCCAATAAATGATAACAACCATGTCGAAATATGAAGTCCATATTCACCTCCAAGTCCATTTCCCCAATATCCCCTAGTTGATCCAAAGATAAATCCAAAAATAACAGAGGTTAGAATTGCTAGGTAAATTAAAAATCGGAATGTGCGATTATAATTTATTTTATTGTATTTGAATAATTTAAGAGAAAACAGAAAAATAAGTACAGGAATGAAAAATGCAGATAATCCTATTCCTTTCAAGATAAAAAAGTTGGCTAATTTAGCTCCGTATTTTCCTGTAAGATTTTGTGCAACAATATCTGCTGATGATATTGCATTTTGCCAAATAAAGCTTTGATCTTCTTTCCAAGTAAAGAAATATGAGAAAAAAGCTAAGCAAACATATAGACTTAATAATAAAGTAGCCAAGGCAGCTGTGAATCTGACACGCTCGTCGCTAAGTTTTAATTTTGTGCTTGTGGAGATGCTTTTCCTCGCTTTTTGTTTTTTCATATTTGTAACAATTTTACACAAAGAAAACCATTAACATCAAAAACCGCAAAGAGTGTTGCTTTTTTTATTCACAAATTAATTATTTAACTATTAAAAAATATTAATTAGTTGATTTGATGTCGCTAATTTTTTATAGATTTGCTCCTCTCTGAGTTATTAATAAATAAACAATTGATTATGAGTAAATTAGCAGTTATTGCTTTGGGTGGAAACGCCCTGCTAAGAGGTGATCAAAAAGGTACATTTCAAGAGCAAGAGCAAAATACATTAGATACAATGGAAAGCATTGTTTCTATTATTAAAGAGGGGTATAATATAGTTATTAGCCACGGTAACGGTCCTCAAGTAGGTAATATTCTTATGCAGCATGATGCTGGTGATGAGAAATACTCAATCCCTTCGATGCCTTTAGATTATTGTGTAGCTGAATCGCAAGGAGGAATTGGTTATATGTTAGAAAAATCTCTTCGTAACGCTCTTGTTCATGCAGGTATTGAGAAAGAGATTGTAACTCTTGTTACTAAAGTTGTTGTTGATAAAAACGATCCTGCTTTTGCAAATCCAACAAAACGAGTTGGTCGTATTTATACTAAAGAGCAAGCCGATGCTTTGACAGCCGAAAAAGGTTGGGTTTTTAAAGAAGAGGTAAAAGCTAATGGAGGTTGGAGACGTGTTGTTCCTTCTCCTAAACCAATGGAGGTTTTAAATCAGAAAACAATAGAACGTCTTACTCATGAGGGAGTTATTGTTATTGCTACTGGTGGTGGCGGTATTCCCGTTGCTTATGAGGCTGATGGAACAATTTCTTCTATCGAGGCTGTTATTGACAAAGATTCTGCAAACTCTTTATTGGCATCAAAAATTAAGGCTGATGAGTTTTATGTTTTAACAGATGTTCCTTTCGTTTATATAAACTATAAGCAACCAAACGAGAAAAAGCTTGATTTTATTGATAGAGCCGATACTCTTAAATACATGGAAGAAGGAATGTTTGCAGAAGGTAGTATGGCTCCAAAGATTAAAGCTGCTCTCGACTTTGTTGAAAATGGAGGTGCTAAGAGTGTGATTACTGAAGCAACTAAACTTGTTGATCGTTCTTTCGGTACAAAAATCACTATGAATTACGATAAATAGGATTTTAATTTTATATTTTTGTTTTACAAACTAAAAAAATACAGATATGGCGTTTAATTTGCGTAATAGAAACTTTCTTAAGTTATTAGATTTTTCTCCAAAAGAGATTAAGTACATGTTAGATCTTGCTGCTGATTTAAAAGCTGCTAAATATGCAGGAACAGAGCAACAGAGATTAAAAGGTAAAAATATTGCTTTGATTTTTGAAAAATCATCAACTCGTACTCGTTGTGCTTTTGAAGTTGGTGCATTGGATCAAGGTGCTCACGTTACTTATTTAGGCCCTTCGGGATCTCAAATTGGAGTTAAAGAGTCTATGGCTGATACAGCTCGTGTTCTTGGTAGAATGTACGATGGTATTGAGTACCGTGGATTTGGTCAATCGGTTGTTGAAGAATTAGCAAAATATGCTGGAGTTCCTGTTTGGAACGGTCTTACAGATGAGTTTCATCCAACTCAAATTCTTGCTGATTTCCTTACTATGATGGAACATTCTGACAAACCTCTTCACCAAGTTTCTTTTGCTTACCTAGGTGATGCAAGAAATAATATGGCTAACTCGTTAATGGTTGGTGCTGCTAAAATGGGTATGGATGTTAGAATTATTGGTCCTGTATCTCTTCAACCAGAGGCAGAACTAGTTACTCAATGTAAAGAAATAGCTAAAGAGACTGGTGCTAAAATTACAATTACAGACGATGCTAAAGGTGGTGTTAAAGGTTGTGATTTCCTTTATACTGATGTATGGGTGTCTATGGGTGAGCCAGATTCAGTTTGGGCAGAGCGTATTGAACTTCTTAAGCCTTTCCAAGTAAATGCAGAACTAATGGCTGCTACTGGAAATGCTAATTGTAAGTTTATGCATTGTCTTCCTGCTTACCATAACAGAGAAACAAAAGTAGGAGAAGATGTATTCCAAAAATTTGGTCTTGATGGACTAGAAGTTACTGAAGATGTTTTTGAATCTCCAGCTTCAATAGTTTTTGATGAAGCAGAAAATCGTATGCACACTATTAAAGCTGTAATGGTTGCTACTTTAGGTGCGTAATTTTAATAAAATTATATAAAGAAAGCGGTCTCATTTGAGGCCGCTTTTGTTTTGTCTTTTTTTATTAAGATTTATTAGTCTTGTTTGGCAGCCTTGTTTAATCGTGCAATAATTGTGTATAAAAATGCTAAGAAGAAAAATACAGCACTAAATATAATTCCATTTTTTAAACTGTTATTTGTTGATGGCATGAAAGGTCCAAAATCTGTAAGGAATTTTATTGGCTGAAAAGTTTCAATTTGTTTCTCTATTGCAAGTTTTTGTCTGAATAAGTCAATTAGAATAGCACAATTGTCTTTAGAACTTTCGATAAGTATTTGTTGTCCTTTTTTGTCTTTAAGATTATTATCCTGTTCAAGTTCAATTTTTGATATTTCTTCTTCTATTCTTTCAATTACTAAAGGACTTTGCTTTCTGAAGATGTCTGCTTCTTCTTTTATATAAGGGTTATCTAAAAAGAACTTTGTTAAGACTTTTTTAAGCTCTTCTCTATTTACTGTAGATTTTGTATATACTTTTAGATTAATGAACCCATTTGACTCTTTAGATTTGTCTAAACTAGTTTCTATAGAAATCATTTTTTCAATAATCTCTTTGTTATTTGATTCTATATATTCTTTCTCTGTCGACAAAAAAGATGAAAATTGTTTAAAAATAGATTCTGCAGTTTCACTATCAATTGTTTGTATTTTCACAATTGCATCAGTTGTGTAGTAAGTTGAATTAATTTTGGGAATTGCAAAGCCAATACTAGCACCAAGTACAAGTGCAATTGAGTACATGATGGAGTTCTTTTTAATAAACTTGTACATTTTAATCATTAATTCAAACAAATCAATTTCATCGTGATTAGTTGCTTTTTTTTCGTTTTCGTTACTCATTTTATTTAATTTTTTATTGTATGTGTATTTAATTCAGGTTTATATGAACTTTGATTAAACTGTTCAAAGTAAATTTGAAGATATAAAAAAAAAACAGTATCTATAGATACTGTTTTTTTGAAATATATAAAAATATTTTTTCTACATAAGAAAACTAAGTAAAATACCTGCTGCAACAGCTGATCCAATTACTCCAGATACGTTTGGTGCCATAGCGTGCATTAAAAGGTGATTTGAAGGGTCTGATTTAAGGCCTTCGATTTGAACTACCCTTGCTGAATCAGGAACAGCAGAAACTCCAGCAGCACCAATAAGAGGATTGATTTTATTATCACCTCTTAAGAATAAGTTCATAAACTTAGCAAATAGCAGACCTGCTGCTGTAGCTAAGACAAATGAGAATGCTCCTAAACCAAAAATCTTAAGTGAATCAGGTGTAAGGAATACATCTGCCTGTGTAGACGCTCCTACAGTTATTCCTAAAAGAATGGTTACAATGTCAATTAATGAGTTTTTAGCTGTTTCAGCTAAACGTTTAGTGTGACCAGACTCTTTAAGTAAGTTTCCAAAGAATAACATACCGATAAGAGGTAAAGCACTTGGTGAAATAAACGAGCACATTAGTAGTCCAATAATAGGGAAAAGAATCTTCTCTAATTTTGAAACTGCACGTGGTGGTTTCATTCTTATAACTCTCTCCTTTTTAGAGATTAAAAGTTTCATAATTGGAGGTTGGATAACTGGTACTAAAGCCATATACGAATATGCTGCAATAGCAATAGGTCCAATAAGGTTTTTAACAGTCTGTCCGTTTGCAAGGATGTTTATACCATTAGCTAACTTAGACGAAAGGAAAATAGCTGTTGGACCATCGGCACCACCAATAATTCCAATGGCACCTGCCTCTGGAGCTTCAAAACCTAACCAAAGAGCACCTATAAATGTTAAGAAGATACCTGCTTGTGCAGCAGCACCAAGTAACATAAGTTTTGGATTTGAGATAAGAGAAGAGAAGTCAGTCATAGCTCCGATACCTAAAAAGATAAGAGGAGGATAGATTCCCTTTGTTACTCCATAATAAAGGTAGCTTAGTACACTTCCTTCTTCGTAAATACCTAGCTGAAGGTTAAAACCTGCAGCCTGAAAAAATGGAATATTACCTAAAAGGATACCCGTTCCAATAGGAATAAGTAATAGAGGTTCATAATCGTATTTTATAGCAAGGAAAATAAAGAATAATCCAACTAGAATCATTATTAAATTTCCTGCTTGCATATTACCAAAACTAGAGAATTCGATAAAATTAAGAATCCCAGCCCATGCATCAGAAGTAGAATTGTATATGAAATCATTGATAACTAGATTTTCGTCAACAAGTTTTCCTACTTTAACAGGAACTGCATTTTTGGTAAATTCTAAAACAACCTCATCGTTTTGGTTGATAGCCCAATGTCCAACAAACTTTTTCTTAACGGAATCCATTTCGAAAGTATTGTCAGCACGGAATTTTATTGCCTTGTATCTCTCAACGGTACGGTCGCTGTTTTCGCTAACTTTGTATCCGTCAGATTTATTTAGCCACTTCCCGCTTGTTAAAATCTCTTCTGCACTATTTGTTTGAGCAAAGCTGAGACTTATAAAGACAAAAAGCCCTGTTAATATTGTTAATATTTTTTTCATTATAATAGTTTTTCCTTATGCTATTTCTAATAAAACGTCGTTTTGTAGAACTGTATCACCAGAGTTTACTTTGATAGACGAAATTACTCCATCTTTTTCTGCTAAAACTTGGTTCTCCATTTTCATTGCTTCCATTATAAGAAGTAGCTGTCCTCTTTTAACTTCGTCGCCTTCCTTAACAGATATACCAAGAATAGTTCCTGGAAGTGGTGATTTAATAGGGTAACCACCGCCACTACTAACAGTTTTTTTAATTTTGCTCTCTTTACGATCTGTAACAACTGCAGGACGAACAAGAGTTGGTGTTTTTGTCTTTTTAACTTCTTGATGAACTTCAACTTCATAGTGAGATCCGTTCACCTCGATGCTTGCGATATTATCTTCAAACGAAGTAATCTCTACATCGTATTTGTTACCGTTTATTGTGAAATCAAATTTTTTCATTTCTTTATCTTGTATTTAGATAACCAATCTTTTATTTTTTAAAGTAGGTATTCATACTATAGATTTTTGAACTCCATGGTGAATAGCGACGAGCAATATTTTTTATCGTAATAATATCACTTTCAATATCATGTTGGTCTTCAAAATATAGATGAAGTGCCATTGCTATTGCTGCATTTGTATCACCAGTAACTGACAATTCTTCTTCAGTTTTATTGGCTTGTTCCATTTTACCTTGACGTCTTAATTCTTTTCTTGTCTTATAATTGATAAGAAGAGGTAAAAGATTAAAAATTGTCGATAAAATAAGCAACGCAACGAATACAATTAAAATACCTACAACAGTAATTGTTATTCCTTCAGAACTTATTGGTGTTAATAATATTGTGTTCATTATTTTTTACTTTAAAGATTATAATGGAATATTACTGTGTTTCTTTGGTGGTAAAGTCTCTTTCTTTGTTGCCAAAGTTTGGAAAGCTCTAATAACGCGGAAACGAGTATTCATTGGCTCAATAACATCATCAATATAACCGTATTTTGCTGCGTTATATGGATTAGCAAATTGTTTTTTGTATTCTGCTTCTTTTTCTGCAATATATTTTGCTTTTTCAGCAGGATCTTCGATAGTAGAAAGTTTACGCCCTTCAAGAACTTCGATAGCACCAGCAGCACCCATAACAGCAATCTCTGCTGATGGCCATGCGTAGTTAACATCACCACGAAGTTGTTTTGAGCTCATTACGTCGTGTGCTCCACCGTATGATTTACGAAGTGTAACAGTTACTTTAGGAACAGTAGCCTCACCATATGCAAACATTAATTTTGCTCCGTGAATGATAATTCCACCATATTCTTGTGATGATCCAGGAAGGAATCCAGGAACGTCAACAAGAGTTAAGATTGGAATATTGAACGAATCACAGAAACGAACAAAACGTGCAGCTTTACGACTTGAGTCAATATCAAGAACACCAGCTAGGAAATTAGGTTGGTTTGCAACAATACCTACTGACATTCCATTAAGTTTTGAGAAACCTACAACAATGTTTTTAGCATAGTCTCTGTGTATTTCAAGGAATTCACCATTATCAACAATGTTGTAAATAACATCTTTTACATTGTATGGTTGGTTAGGATTTTCTGGAACTATTGAGTTCATACTTTCGTCCTTACGCTCGATAGGGTCATTACATTCTGTAACAGGAGCCTCTTCAAGGTTGTTTTGTGGTAAGTACGATAATAGTTTACGGATTAATAATAGTCCTTCTTCCTCGTCCTGACAATTAAAATGTGCAACACCCGATTTTGATGCGTGTACATTAGCACCACCAAGATCTTCAGTTGTAATGTCTTCGCCTGTAACTGTCTTTACTACTTTAGGACCAGTAACGAACATGTAGCTCGCTTTGTCAGTCATCATAATAAAGTCAGTAAGTGCAGGTGAATATACAGCACCACCAGCACAAGGTCCGAATATTGCAGAAATTTGAGGAATAACTCCCGAAGCAAGAATATTACGCTCGAAAATTTCTGCGTATCCTGCTAGTGAAGTAACACCTTCTTGAATTCGTGCCCCACCGCTATCGTTGATTCCAATAACTGGTGCGCCCATTTTCATAGCCATATCCATTACTTTGCAAATTTTCTGTGCAAATGTTTCTGATAATGATCCACCGAAAACGGTAAAATCTTGTGAGAATACATATACAACACGACCGTCAATTGTACCAACACCGGTAACAACGCCATCGCCCATATAAGTCTCTTTTTCCATTCCAAAGTTGGTACAACGGTGAGTAACAAACATATCGAACTCTTCAAAACTTCCTTCATCAAGAAGCATGTCGATGCGTTCGCGGGCAGTAAATTTGCCTTTTTTATGTTGAGACTCGATGCGTTTCTCTCCACCACCTAGTTTGGCTTTAGCTCTAAGCTCAATTAACTCTTTTAATTTTTCTTGGTTGCTCATCGGACTTGTATTGTGAAATATTTATTTATTGTTTTTGTCTTCACATAATTCTGTTAGTACACCAAATGTTGATTTTGGGTGTAAAAAAGCGATATCTAAACCTTCTGCTCCTTTACGAGAAGTTTTGTCGATTAATCTAACGCCCATTTCTTCTGCTTGCTGTAGTTTGTCGTTAATACCGTCAACAGCAAATGCTAGATGGTGGATACCTTCGCCTTTTTTTTCTATGAATTTACCAATAGGACCTTCTGGATCTGTTGATTCAAGAAGCTCAATTTTAGTTTGACCAACTTTAAAGAAAGCTGTTTTTACTTTTTGATCTGCTACTTCTTCTACATTGTAACATTTTAAACCTAAGACTTTTTCGTAAAAAGGAATTGCCTCTTCAAGGCTTTTAACAGCGATTCCAATGTGTTCGATATGCGACGGATTCATAATTTATTGATTTAAATTTAATAATGGTGCAAAATTATATATGTTAATGCAATTTTTCATTGTTTATCAAAAAAAATAATTGAATTAAGAACTTGTTATTAAACACTATTTTTAAAAATCGAATTTATGTCGATTTATTTGCTTTTTATTCCTGATTCTTTCAATTAGTTACTTTTTTTGATTAATGTCAAATAATCTGTTACCAATCTTTACGAATAGCTTTGTATAGAGCCTCTTGTATATCGGTTCTAATATTATTTGAGATAAGTAGCATGTTGTATTGGTCGGGGTGAACTCTATTTGATAGGAAAATATAAACTAAGTTATTAAGTGGATCGGCCCAGACAATAGTTCCTGTGAAACCCGAATGTCCAAAGCTTAAAACACTTGCCGATTGACATACTGGACTATTGTTTCTGTCTTTGGGGTTTTGTTTGTCAAAGCCTAAGCCTCTTCTGTTGTCCTGTTCCAGATATTGATATTGTGTAAAATAATTTACTGTGTTTTTGTTTATAAAATGGTCGCCTCCGTAATGTCCTTTGTTAAGATACATCTGCATTAGTTTGGCTAAATCTAAAGCATTGCTGAAAAGTCCTGCGTGTCCTCCTACACCTCCTAATAGCGAAGCGCCTGGGTCATGAACAGTGCCGTGAAGTAATTGTTTACGATATATTACGTCGTTTTCTGTAGGGATAATTTTTTCTTTTACTGTTTTGTTTAAAGGTAAATAGGTTGAAGTGCATCCTAGTTTTTTGTAAAGGTTGTTATTTGTAAATTCATCTAGAGTGTTACTTGTTTGGTTTTCTATTATTTCTTTAAAATAGTAATATCCGAGGTCGCTATATTTATATGTAGGTTCTCTTAATTCAGACTTGTTAATTATATCGAAAATTGTGTCCTTAATGCTTTTGCAAGCGTAGAGTGATGGTGTTATTCTGATAGGAAACAGATTTGAGCTGTCTGTTGAAAAATATCCTTGTTTGTATTTGAAATTCTTGTTCAGGAAAATATTATCGCTTGCTTTCAATGAAAACGTTGGCGAAATAGTTTTTGAAAAAAGTTCTTCGCCTGCAACTAGAGGTTCCATTGTTCGTAGATAAAAATTTATCCATGGAATCAATCCTGCCTGGTGGGTTAATATTTTTTTTATGTGAAGGTTTTCCTTATTGGTACCTTTTAAATAAGGTAAATAGTAGGAAAGAGGTTTGTCGGGGGAGAATTTTCCTTGGTCGTAAAGTATCATTAACGAAGGAATTGTTGCCGCAATTTTTGTTACTGAAGCTATATCGTACAGATCAGATTCTTCAACAGCCTTTTTTTTTTGATATGTGTGGTACCCGTATGATTTGTGTAAGAATATGTCTCCGTCTTTTGCTGCTACAATTTGACATCCAGGCATTGCCATTTCTTTTATTGCGTTTAATACAATAGTGTCAATTTTAAATAGTGAGTCTGGTTCTATATTTAATTGTGAAGGCAAAGAGAATCCAAGTCGTGTTTTTTCTGTAATAAGCCCTTCTCCTTCGTTGTAGTAATCTGTCGAAACAGGAAGTTGACCCAATGCTGGACTTCCTCCGAAGATAATTTGCGAGGCAGCTTCTTCGGCTCTTTTGTCGTCTTCGTAAGAAACTATTACAGCTTTGGCTGTTGAAATATCACCAAGTTTATTAAGCCCGTATGGATTCCCAAAAAGATTTATAATAGTGTTGTTTTGGCTACATACTCTTCTTATAATATTGCCTGTGTTACTGTTAATCCCAAAGCTTTTTTGGCTGTATTGACTGGTGTTGTGAATAGATATTATTATGGTATTGTATTTTTGTAATTTATTAATTATTAAATCTATTTTTTTTAAATCTTCAGTGTCTTTTATATAATAGCTGTCAACGTTTGTGTAAAAATTATTGAATTGTTGAAAAGTACCATCTTTTGATCGTCCGATAGCTAAATTAGCAATCTCTTTTTTGTCTAAATTTTTAATTGGAATTATTTCGTCTTTGTTTGTTAATAGAGTTGTTGCTTTTTTAAATAACTCTAAAATTAGAGCCTCGTATTGTGGCTTATTAAGATCAGATATTAATTTATTTCCGGTAGGAAATCTATACGATTCAATCATTGCATCGTATTTAGCTGCTAAGATCTTTTTCGATCTGTTAAAAAGGTCTGCTTTATTTAATTTTTTTTGTTTGATGGCTTTTTTGATTGCTAAAATAGCTTTTGGCACGTCTTCTGGATAAAGCAAAACGTCGTTGCCTGCGATTAGTGCTTTTACTTCTAATTCTCCTGGCGAGTTAGTTTTACTAACGCCTTTCATGTTTAAGGCATCGGTAAAGATAAGTCCGTCAAAGTTCATTTCGTTTTTTAATAAATCGGTAACAATAGGTTTCGATAGAGTTGAAGCGATGCTTTTTCCTTTGTTTAACACTGGTACGTCTAGATGAGCAACCATTACACCTTTAATACCATTATCGAAAAGTGTTTTAAAAGGGTATAATTCTATGGAATCTAATCTATTTCTGTTGTGCGAAATTATTGGGAGAGTTTTATGTGAATCGGTTTGTGTATCGCCATGACCTGGAAAATGTTTTGCTGTTGGTAGAATATTATTGTTTTGTAAACCATTTGCGTATGCAAGTCCTTTAAATGCTACGTTGTATTTGTTTTCACCAAATGAACGGCTGTTGATAACAGGATTATTGGGATTTGTATTAATATCTACAACAGGTGCGAAGTTTATGTGGATGCCCATTCTATGACATTGCTCCGCAATTTGCTCCCCCATTTGATAAATTAACTTATTGTCTCTTATTGCTCCTAAAGTTAATTGTCGTGGGTACTTTGGAGTGTTGCTTAATCTCATCGATAACCCCCATTCGCCATCAATGGCAATAAAAAGAGGTGTTTCAGATAATTGTTGGTATGTATTTGTTAAAGCGACTTGTTTCTCGGGTTCTCCTTTGAAGAAAATTAAACCACCAATATTATTCTTTTTTATTAATCGTTTTATTGATTCTTCATGTTTTAAATCGTTGTTCGAATATGCCGCCACCATAAAAAGTTGACCTATCTTTTCATTGTCTGACATTTTGTTGAAAATAGAATCTACCCAATTCTGTTTTTTTTGAATATCGATATTTAATTGAGAGAAAACTGTTGTAGAGTATAGTGATATTGTTATTAATACGGTGGCTAGATTCTTCATTTTTTATTGTATTGTCAATTTTTATTTTGCGGCTAAACTTTGGTTTTATTTGTAATAAAAACCACAAATAATTCAAAATGCCGATTTAACGATAAAAATAGTATTTTTATGCTGATTCTAGTTAATATAAATTATATGTTTTTTTTTGTTTAAAAGCAGAAGCGATATGAGAAATAGATGGTTGTTACTTACAGTTATTATTTTTATTATAAGTTCATGTAAACCGAATCCAAAGTTAGATGAATTTAAGATACATATCGTTGAAACTACCGATTTGCATGGTGCTCTTTTGCCTTATGATTATATTAATCATCAGCAGTCCGATCATTCGCTAGCACAAGTTTGTACATATGTTAATCAACTGCGTGACGAAAGAGACTCTAAAGTAGTTTTGCTAGATAATGGCGATGTTTTGCAGGGGCAGCCAATAGTTTATTACAATAATATAAACAATGTCGAAAATCATGTGGTTCCTCGTATGCTTAACTTTATGAAATACGATGCTGCCGTTGTTGGTAATCACGATATTGAGTCAGGTCATAAGGTTTATGATAATTTAAATAATCAGTTTAATTTTCCTTGGTTGGCTGCAAATGCACTTAATAAGGAGACTAAAGAGCCCTATTTCAAACCTTATACTATTATAAATAGATTTAATCAGAAGATTGCTATTCTAGGCCTTATTACTCCTGGAGTTCCAAAATGGTTGCCCGAGAATTTGTGGTCGGGAATTATTTTTGAAGATATGGTTGTTTCAGCCAAAAAGTGGATGGCGATAATTCAAACTAAAGAAAAACCTGATGTTGTGATAGGTCTTTTTCATGCGGGACACGATGCTACATACGGAGGTGTTCACCCAGAAGATCCTTGTAACGAAAATGCATCTTTAGAAGTTGCTAAAGAAGTTCCTGGGTTTGATGTGGTTTTTATTGGCCACGACCATGATGTTGTTGTTAAAGATATTGTTAATAATATAGGGGATACTGTTAAAATAATTGATCCAGGTAGTAGTGCTCGAAATGTAGGTTTGGCAACATTGTCGTTTAAACATAACAGCGATAACGATACGTACGATTTTACGGTTGATGCAAGTGTAGTACCTATTAAAGAGGTATTACCTGATGATGATTTTATGACTGAGTTTAAGAACGATCATACCCAAATTATGGATTATACAAATCAAGTGTTGGGAGTGTGCAATAAAGAGATTGAGTCAATGCCATCCTATTATGGTCAGTCGAGATTTATGTCATTAATACATAAGGTTCAATTAAAAGTTTCTGGAGCCGATATTTCGTTTGCTGCTCCATTGTCATATAACACTAAAATTGAAAAAGGTGAGATAAAAGTTAGTGATTGTTTTAAGTTGTATCGTTACGATAATATGCTTAGTGTGATAGAATTAACAGGGAGTGAAATTGATGGTTATTTAGAGTATTCATATGCTAATTGGTATAGTAATATGACTTCTAGTAACGATCATTTAATGAAGTTTAAAACAGACGATCAGGGAAATATCTCATACGATCAGGATAGAAAAGCATTTAGCCTTTTTGGAAACTATTTTAACTTCGATTCGGCTGCAGGAATATATTATCATGTAGATGTTAGAAAGCCTGATGGTGATAAAGTTTTTATTTCGAAAACTATAGATGGTGAAAAATTCGACGAGAACAAAAAATACAAAGTTGTTGTAAATTCATATCGTGCCAATGGAGGAGGAGGTCATTTTCTATATGGTGCCAAGATTAATACAGATTCTCTTAAACAAAGAACAGTATGGAACAGTGATTACGATATGCGCTTTTTTTTAATGGATTATATAAAGAATAATAAAATTTTAAAAGTGCGAAATATGAATAAT
>JAFGOQ010000150.1 GCA_016926405.1 Bacteroidales bacterium | reverse complement strand
TTTTTTGGCGAGTTCCATACGGCAAATAAAAAAAATATAATCGTATGAAAAAGACACTGTTCTATTTATTATTACTTCTATCATCATCTCATCTATTAGCCTGTGGAGGCGGCAGCTGGGAGGGTATGAGCTTTTATAATTTGTTTAAACAAACCAATATCTCGGCCGAAGCCTATTATCCATTTTTAAGATCCGATTACACCACCTTTTATGGCGAGGATTATTACGAGCAGGAAAAAGAGCCGCAGTATCCTAAAGGGAACATTGCGCTTTGGAAAGAGCTTTTGCCCAATTGGAAAACGGAGGATATAGAAAAAGCGGTATATAAATTCAATGATTTCGATTGGTTGGGCAAAAATTCTGAAATAGAGAAAAGTATACATACCTATTTGTTGTTTGCTAATAAATGTTCGGATGCATTCAGTTATCGCAGCCGTATTAATTCGTGGGATTACGATGAGATTACCGACAAAGCAACAGTAGACGAAGCTGCTCTGCTCGAAGAGCTTAATTTGTTGTTAAGCCATGAGACTAATCAGCAGTTGCGTATGCGCTATTATTATCAAATGATTCGCATTATGCATTACTCTAAAGACTGGTCATCGGCCGTAAGTCTATACGAATCGAAGTTTGAGAATCAGTTTCCTAAGAACGAGATGTACTATTATGTTGTCGATCAGGTGGCCGGATGTTATTATTCTATGGAAAACTACGAGAAGGCAGCCTATCTGTTCACTAAGGTTTTAAATAAGAGCCTCGACAGAAAAAAAGCAGCCTTCTTAAGTTATAACTTTTGTACCTATAAAGATGCCGAAGGAAAGTCGCTTTTTAATGGCATTGATGATGAGAAGGATCTGTTATTTATCAGTAGTTTAAGAAACTTTACCGACGAGGTTATCAACCTTAGAAAGTTTATAGCAATGGATGCGCACGATGTAAGAGTTGAATTGCTTTTTATGCGTGCCTTGAGTAATGTTGAGCGCGATGTTTGGCCTAAATATGTGGGCATTCAAGATCTATCGCTTCCTTTTTACGGAGATAATGAGACCTATCAGGATCTTCTTCAGATTGCCGAACAGCAGACTAAAAACCCACAGGTTAAGAATAAGGCCTTTTGGCAACTGGCAAGTTCGTATTTGTCGTTCATAAAGCAAGATATTCCGCAGGCTCAGGCCAAACTTAAAGAGGTAAAAGGTTTTCCAGCGCAAAAGAATATTTTAGCAATCGTATATGAGGTTTTCAGTTGGAATGCTTTAACGCCTGAGAATGAAAATCGTTTGACCGAGATTTTAAACCAGAATCCCGATGTTAAGGACTGGCGAGAAGAGCAGCAGAACGATTGGCGTCAATTGATTCTGGATAAGGTGGCCAATACCTATTACCGAAACAATGAAATAGCAAAGGCGTTTTTGGTTCATAATAGAATTGAGAATGTGAATGATTTAAACTCCATTGAGCTGCTCGATGCCTTGGAAGCTTTTTATAACAAGGCAGATAAGAGTGGCTATGAAAAAATATTGATCGGTAATAAGTCGAATAAGAACATCAGTGTAATGGATTACATAAACGATCAAAAGGGAATTTGCTATTTGTATCAGAAAGATCCGGAATTGGCTCTAGAGTTCTTTACTAAATCACAATCTGATTATCAAATGATCGTTCCGGCCACTATTTTTAGTAATAATATAGTAGAATGTTTCTCGTGCGATGTCGATATGGTGATGAGCGATGAGGTGTATAAGGCCAATGTGTTCTCTTTTATTAAGCCCGAATTTTCGAAAAAGGATTTGGCTACAAACTTAATCGAGTTGGAGAAATTAACTCATAACGAAAAACAGTGGAAAGCAAAGCTTGCCAACTATTTATTGGCTAATTACTATTATAATATCTCCAATACAGGTTATTACCGTGGTTTGTTAAGAAGTACAGGTAACTGTTGTGATTACAGTTTTATTGATTATTCGTATTACAGCTATTCGAAGCGAAAAATTGGCGAAGAGATTATTGCCCAACGAAAAGGGTATAACCTTTGGAATATAAGCCAGTATGGTAAGAAATATTTCGACCTGTGCAGCACCGCTATGCACTATTATCAGAATGTAATCGATATGTCGACCGATAAGGAGTTGAATGCTCGCTGTTTGTACCTGATGGCTAAGTGTGAGCTGAACGAATATTATAATGTAGGGAGTAAGGATACCTTTAAAGTAAAGGTGTCGAAATATTACGATCTTACTTTACCCAACTATAAAAGTTTTAAGAAATTAAAAGAGGATTATTCGGATACCAAATTTCACCAAATGATTATCAGAGAGTGTAGTTATTTCAGACTATATAGTACTCATTATTAATATTGTTTGGTACGATTAGTTACTATTAAAAGGTTTTTCAAAAAGTAAAATATTACTGCTATTCAACGACTTTACCCTTAAATTCTTTAAAGGGAAGTCGTTGAATAGCAGTTTCCTTTAGGGAAAGAATGTAAGAATGAATTTTATTATGGATTCTCTCTTTTTTATTGCATATTTTGCGGTAAGTTTTAAATAATCAGTTCTCATGGCTTGTCGAGATAATTATACACGAACGAGCGGTCAGCAGATCAGGGGAATAGTTAGCTAAAATTGTCAAACAGCAATAAGGCAATTAAATAAACGACTAATTGAATTTATAAAGATGAAATTTTAGAACAATGTCGATTATCATAGAACCAATAGGGATAATTTATACGCCTTTTAAGACAAAGGAAGGCATGCCAATTCAATCAAAAGGAGCGAAGGGAATAAAAGGGCAAATCAAATTAAAAGAAGAATTTGTTCCTGGATTGACAGATCTTGATGGATTTTCACATGTAATTTTGATTTATAATTTTCATAAATCGAAAGGGTTCGATTTGCTGACGACACCTTTTCTTGACAATCATCAACATGGAATTTTTGCTACACGAGCACCCCAAAGACCTAATCCGATTGGAATTTCAGTTGTTCGATTGTTGAAAATTGAAAATAATATTCTTGATATTGAGAATGTTGATATGCTTGATGGTACACCTCTTTTAGATATAAAACCATACATTCCTGCTTTTGATATTCACAAAACAGAAAAAAATGGATGGACTGAAAATAAGACTGACAATTTGAACGAATCTAAATCAGATAGTAGATTTGAATAAAAAACGTTTCCCCGCTAGTGGTGTGGGGTAATTTTGCTAAGCTCCTTAAGTCGATTGTATTGCGTTCCACAGCTAGAGTATTTTAGCTTTACATCTATAATAAAGATTGACTTTTTAGAACTTTGTTTTGTGACGCTGTGTGGGCATATTGGGTATTTAATTATGGCTATGTTCTCTAATAAGGTAGAACCTTTTTTATTTTTACTCGTATCATGGGTAAAACTCATGATTTATGAAACAAACAGTCTTTA
>JAFGOQ010000149.1 GCA_016926405.1 Bacteroidales bacterium | reverse complement strand
TTTTATAATCTTAACTAAGATAATTATAAAAATGGCTTATTATATAATAAGCAAGTAATAATGATTGATATTTTAATCTAATTTTTTTCGATGTTATAAAGATATATAGCGATTGGATTTCTATAGTTGTTTGTTTTTATGTAATAATTGCATTCTCTGATTTTTTACTGCCATTTTAGCACTTTGTTGCACTGACAATATTGAATATGCCTATTCTGCAAACATTCTTATTCTTGATGAATTTTATTGATCTTAAAAATGTAATTAATTAACTTGTATTGGTTTAATGAAAGTGGATTCCGAAAAACTTTAAGAGTAGGAAAAATTTAAATTTTAACCAGATGAGTAATCGAGACGTTAAAGGAATGTCTAAAGAAGACATTAAGAAAGAGCACAAAAACTTGCAGGGGCATCTTGAAGATCTTAGAGAAGAAAGAAAAGAGTATGAGCCAACAGAGACTACTGGTAGTAGACAAACACAAGAAGGAAGTAGAAACGAGACAAAAAGGATTGACGAAGAAATGGATCAGGTTCGAAGACGACAAAAAGAGCTTTATAACGAGCATCAAAATCGTAAATAATGTTTTTAACTAATATCTAATATAATGAAGATTTATACTGATAGTAGTCGTTGTTTGTCTTGTAATAAAATTTTGGAATCTAGATTTGAGATGAGAAATAAGTATTGTCGAAATTGCTACGATCACCAAGTTTTGGATTTAGACAAGTTTGTTAACAAAAAGAAAACTGAACCTGTTGACCCAAAGGCTTCGTCTTAAAAAACTGTGTAATTCATTATTAGTAAATTGTACCCCAAATGTTAACCAAAACTTTGGGGTACAGTTTATATATATCATCTGTTTTCTAATTTAAGCAGGCCAATAAAATGGCTTTTCGAAGTTTTATTTAATTCAATAAAATCGGCAATGGTTTTATATTTCCCTTCCGATAGTTTTAAAGCATCAAGTAAATAATTTATCTCTCTTTTATTTTCCGAAGAAAAGAAATTAATAACCGCCGAGAATTGTCTGTAAACGTCATCTTTTAAAGGAGAAGGTTTAATAGTCTTCGAAAAATTATTCCATCGTAAAGTAATGTTGTCAATTATTCTGTAAGGAATTTTATCTATGTCAATACTACGTTGTGTGTAAATTTCGGCATAGCGGAATATTCCAATTGTGCCAAACGAATCTAAATCGTCGGCAATATTAAGAATTGTGCTAATAATATTTTGCGAGTCGCAATTTTTGTATGTTTTGTCGTCGTGAAAAGTTATTGCTTCAAATATTTTTTCGAAAAAAGAGGGGTGGTAACTTATCGATTGGCAAAAGCTGTTGAATATTTTGGCGCTTTCGGCTCCATGTTCTTCAGAGAGTGTTATCGTAAGGCCCGAATCGTGAAGCATTGTGGCAAAAAGTATTGACTCAATAATATCTCTCGAAAAGTCTTCGTTTGCAAAATTGCCCGACGTAATAAGTGCTTTTGCATTATTCCAAACTCTTAGGTGATGAGTATGGTCGTGCGAGGGTATGAAACTATTCCGAAAATTATCTTCTATAAATAGGTATAATTTGTTAAGCCATAAGTTTTCTGTTTCGTTTATTAATTGTTCTGTTTCAATCATCTCTTGTTTTTTGTAACCAATTGTAAAAATAGCTCTTTTTAAGAAAGTTTAGTATCTGTTTTTAATGTTATAGAAATAGATTGTTATCTGTTTTTTGCCGATTTATTGAAATAATTTCTAATCTTTGCACATCGATTAGATGTAGGGAATTTGGTGAAAATCCAAGACTGTACCCGCAGCCGTAAATTGCATTAATTACTGCTACTTTTTTAGCCACTGTCAAAAGTGATGGGAAGGCGTAGCAGCGCAAAAGTCGGAAAACCTTGCTTGTCGTGTAATACATACCATTAGCTTTCGGGAGATAGAGTTATGATTAATAGAAAAATTGGTTTTTATTCTTTACATTTTAGTGTTTTCCTTAATCAAGGACAACCGTTTTACAACATCTTTAATAGTATAAAGTCGTTCTGCAATCTGTTTTGTGGTTTAATTGCTTGTGCTTTATGCTTGTATAGTGTTGAATGTAATGATAATTTGATGTAGATTCAGCAAACTATGATGCAATCATTTATAAATCTTAGTAACATATCAACCGGATACATAAGCGGTTCTAAGCGCAAGGCAGTAACCTCTGGGCTAAACGGGAATCTTTATAAGGGAGAGCTTACCTGTTTGCTTGGCCCTAATGGAATGGGTAAATCCACTCTGTTGCGAACCCTTTCGGCATTTCAGCCTTCGTTAAAAGGGCAAATATCTGTCGATGGCCGATGCTTAGGCGAATATTCTACTGGCGAACTGGCTCGCACTATTAGTGTTGTTTTAACCGAGCGTCCTGCTATTCCAAATATCTCGGTAGAGGAGTTTGTTGCTCTGGGACGTAGTCCGTATACAGGTTTCTTTGGTAAGCTCACCGATTCAGACAGCCAAATTGTAGAAAAATCGATAGAGCAGGTTGGTGTTACAAATCTTAAAGATAGGCAGTGGTTAAGTCTTTCCGATGGCGAAAAGCAAAAGGTTATGATTGCAAAATCGTTAGCTCAAGAGACTCCTGTTATTTTTCTTGACGAGCC
>JAFGOQ010000148.1 GCA_016926405.1 Bacteroidales bacterium | reverse complement strand
TTAAAATTGATGAAAATTAACATAAAACATCCAAAATTAATTTGGTTATTTCTTATGTAAATAAAACACAAGACTAATGAAAATAGGAGAAACAATACTAGATATAAAAGGTGCCACCATATTCCAAAACGATCATTTAGTGCTATCAGATGTAAATTTAACCATTACAAAAGGTGAATTTATTTATCTAATTGGTAAAGTAGGATCAGGAAAAACAAGTCTTATAAAAACTCTAAATGCCGAGATACCTCTTAAAACTGGTGAAGCAAATATTATTGATTTTAATTTGGCAAAATTAAAACGTAAGCAAATACCTTTACTAAGACGAAAAATAGGTGTCATTTTCCAAGATTTTAAATTACTAACCGACAGATCAGTATACGACAATTTATTATTTATCCTTCAGTCAACGGGTTGGAAAAACAAACGACTTATTAAAGACCGAATTGAGCATGTCTTAGACTTGGTAAATTTAAAATTCAAAGCTTACAAAATGCCACACCAATTATCTGGTGGCGAACAACAAAGGGTTGCCATAGCACGTGCACTACTTAACGAGCCCGATATTATTTTAGCCGACGAACCTACAGGAAATCTAGACCCTGACACTACTAACGAAATAATGAATATTCTATTTGAGATTAGTGCTAAAGGAAGAACTGTTATTATGGCCACTCATAACTATTCAACAATACAAAAATTCCCTGCCAGAACAATAAAATGCGAAGGCGGCAAGGTCTTCGAAAAGCACTCTTATAATCAAGTTATTGAATTAGATATACTGGACTAAATAATTATAAAATATATAGCAGATTAAAGATACTTATATAAACATGTTCTATATTTTAATTATTTACGCAATACTTTTCATATTTCATAAAACCCATCTCTTCAAGAAATGGTTCTATATTTTTACTATTACAAATCTCGAGAGGAATATTTAAGTGAGCAAACTTTTTTATGTAAAAATCAATCATTAACAGAAGGCAACCACGCTTATCTATTCCTTTATCAAACGAAACCAAATACATCCATGCCTTTGCATTAGTTCTTACAAAAATACTAATAGCCACAACGCTATTATTTGGATTTAATACCGTCAAAACATTTCCTATTCTATGATATTCGCAGTATGACAACAGGCGTTTTAAAAAATCTTTTTTCGATTTAGACCTTTTGAAATTATCAAACACACAAAAATAATCTACAGCCTCGGTATTCCGAACACCCTCAAACACAACATAATTAAAATCGTTTAATTCTTTAATTGTTGTGGTAACTTTCCTACTATAAAAAATTGCATTTTTATTATCAGATAGCATATCTATTTTAAAACCATCACCATCGGGAATAAAAAGGTCACTATGAAAATAATTAAGGTTATTTATATTTACAGGATGAACACCTGTTATTTGCTTCACTTTATTTGCAAACAACTTAAACAATTCTGGGGTAACCTCTTTTGAAGAATATAACGACCACAAAAAGTAGAGCTTGTATTTATTCTGAAGGTTTGTTTTTGAAAGAATTGGAAACACATAAGTATAGTCGAGAGTAATAAAACCTTGCCAATCGGGATCTAACATATCTAAATACCAACTACAACCCGAAAAATTAAATTGTATCGAAGCAAGAACAGTTTTATTCCATCTGTTTTCGTCAATATCGCGGTTATGTAATAATTTTATCTCCAATTGAGTGGTTTTTACTTAATATAGTAAAAATAAACCACTCTAACACTAGGTAAAAATTATAACAAAAATCACTTCAATATTAGATTCTTCAACACTTCGGAACCTATTCGTTCATTAATTTTATGGACAATAGCTTCACGCATCCCAAATATCTGATTTCTAGCAACCGAAGAATTCATTTCGACTACCATTATTCCATTTTTAACGTACACATTTCTAGTATACGAGGCTATATTAGGCCCCATTATTTCCGACCATAACGAAATTGCCACATTTTCGTTGTATTTCTCCTTTATCCCAAAATGTTCCAGCGTCGAATCAAAAAGATCACTTAATTTTGTTGTTTTACTTTTTCTCATTAATCAACCTTTCCGTTACAAATATTAAAAATTTTGGCATCGCCAAAGTTCAAATCCTGTATAAGCTCCTCTACCCTCTCTCTATTAGTATCTGTTAAAAATATCTGCCCATACTTATTCTCTGCCAACATCTGTAAAAATCGTGTAACCCTGTATTTATCGAGCTTATCGAAAATATCGTCTAATAAAAGGATTGGTTTTTTACCCGAAGCTTGTGTTAAAAATTCCATTTGCGCAAGCTTTAAGGCTATCAAAAAAGTCTTCTGTTGCCCTTGCGATCCCGATCGCTTAAGCGGATAACCAGAAATTTCAAGATGTAAATCGTCACGATGAATACCCACCGTTGAATGTGTCATTCTAATATCTTTACCGCGACATTGCTTAAGCTGATCAGCAAAATCGCCATTCTCCAACTGCGAACTATAGACTAATCCAACCTGTTCTACTCCACCTGAAATTTGCTTGTAATACGAATCAAAGACTGGCAAAAGCTTATTAATAAAATCAACCCGCTTTTTGTAGATACTCTCGCCCAAATCAACAAGTTGACTATCCATAACGTCCATCATATCGGCATCAACCTTTCCAGAAAAAGAGACGTTCTTTAAATAAATATTACGTTGCTTTAAAAGCCTGCCATAACTTACAGTTTCTTGCAAATAGGTTTTATCGTATTGCGAAATAACTCCATTCATATATTTCCGACGCTCTTCACTTCCTTCAGTGATAAGCATACTATCGGCTGGCGAAATCATCACCACTGGAATTAAACCAATATGATCGATTAATTTCTCGTACTCCTTTTTATTACATTTAAACTGCTTGCTTTTTCCTTTTTTAAAACCACAGTAAACATCTTCCTTTTTATTCTCCTGAAAGTATTGTCCTTGTATAATAAAGAAGTCCTTATCATGACATATATTCTGGCTATCGGCGGTATTAAAGTAACTTTTACACATAGACAAATAATATATAATATCTATAATGTTTGTTTTACCCATTCCATTATCGCCACACAAACAGTTTATACCATCAGCAAAATCAATATCTTCCTGAGCTATATTCTTATAATTAACAACCGACAGATGTTTTAATATCATTATTCTATAAAATTTGTACAATCTTACTACTTTTTAAAACAAACAAAGTGCCTAACCACATATTTTTTTATTAACAACTGTTTTGATATAATCCAAAAAAGGCTACATTTGCTCAATCGTGTTTTATTTAACCTAAACTACGAATTATAATGACAAAGAAGAATAAAAAACAAACAGCTGAAGAAAGCTTTGAGAATGTAGAAAATGCATTATCAACAACTGAGAGATTTATTGAGGATAACCAAAAAAGTTTATCAATAATTGTTATCGCTATAGTGGCAACCATTGGTTTATACATGGGGTACCACAAGTATGTTGCTGCACCACTTGAAAAAGAGGCGCAAAATCAAGCTTTTATGGCAGAGAGCTTTTTCGAAAAAGACTCTTTTAATCTTGCTCTTAATGGTAAAGACGATTATCCTGGATTTTTACAAATTATAGAAGAGTTTGGTTCGTCGAAAACTGGTAACCTAGCTCAATATTATGCTGGTATTTGTTACCTAAGAATGGGCGAATATCAAAATGCAATCGACTATTTATCGAAATTCGACTCAGATGATAAAATGGTTGCTCCTATTGCTGTTGGTGCTATGGGTGATGCTTACTCGCAACTTAACAAGTTAGAAGAAGCTGTTAACTACTACGTAAAAGCTGCTAACTACAGCGATAATGAGTTTACCGCTCCTATCTATCTTAAAAAAGCTGGTTTAGTATACCTTGAGCTTAACGAAAACAAAAAAGCTCTAGAGGTATTTAATACTATCAAAGAAAACTACCCTTCGAGCACTGAAGGTCGTCAAATTGAAAAGTATATTACTAAAGCTTCTATTCTTGCAGAGAAGAAATAAACATTAAATATGTAACTTTGTTAAAGTATCAATGATTAATCTCATTGATACTTTTTTTTTAAATAAATAATAATGATATGGCTACAAGTTTAAAAAATCTATCGGATTACGACGCATCAAAAGTACCATCGGCAAAAGACCTTAAAATTGGTATTGTTGTTGCCGAATGGAATATGGAAATTACAGGGGCTCTGCTTCAAGGTGCTGTTGACACATTAGTAAAGCATGGTGCTAAAGAAAAAAATATTGTTATTAAATGGGTTCCTGGAACTTTCGAACTTACTCTTGGTGGTCAATTTATGGCCGAATACGAAGATATGGACGCCGTTATCCTTTTAGGATGCGTTATCCAGGGCGAAACTCGCCACTTCGACTTTATTTGTTCGGGCGTAGCACATGGTATTACCGAACTTAACCTAGAGCACAATATTCCGTTTGTTTTTGGAGTATTAACAACCGACACTCTTGAACAAGCAAAAGATCGTTCGGGTGGCAAACACGGTAACAAAGGCGACGAAGCCGCTATTACAGCAATAAAAATGGCCGCTCTTCAAGCTGAAATGGAAGACTAAGCATACATAAAATTTTGTATATAGTATATTAATACATGGAGGCGCTATTTATTGCGCCTCTTTTTTTTGCTTTATGATTAATACATCACAAAGTACAACACAGTATCAAACAAAACTAAAAAGGCTATTTACTGAGCAATTATAATACAAACATGAATATTAACTACAACCACAAAGTAATTAGTACCACAACCTGCAAGAGTCAAACTTTGTATTTCGACTGACACAACACAATCTGTAATAGTCAAACTTTGTATCTCTACAAATCAAAACAGCTTTTTAACGCCTGATTAAAATTTAACGAAAATCAAAACTTAATAAATATTGATACTTGACACAGCCTTATTAAAAAGAAAAACCATGGTATAATATATCGATATTATATAAAATGATCTTTTTTACTGTTTCAATATTTATGTCAAGCTGTATTAAAAGATCAGAAATAAGAAAAAACGCAACGACTTTTCTAGAGTAAAAGCGAATTTTATAAAATTTCAATTTCGCCTAACAATAATAGTTCACGACCAATTTACGATTAGACAAAGTAGAATTACCTGGAGCCATATTTTTTTGCAAAAAAAGGCAAAAAAAATATCACTGCTTAAAACGTTAAATGTCAGCAAATACCGACTACACGTAGGTTTTAGAGCAAAAAAAAGGTTGATTTTTTTATTGAAAATATTTGGAGATAAGAAAAAGTTCGTTACTTTTGCATCGCCTTTGAAACAATAAGGCACACGTTCTTAAAAGAGTTTGCCAGTGTAGCTCAGTTGGCCAGAGCAGCTGATTTGTAATCAGCAGGTCGTGGGTTCGAATCCCTCCACCGGCTCTTTTTAAAATATTGAAATAAAATTGAAACATTTGGGAAGATACCAAAGTGGCCAACTGGGGCGGACTGTAACTCCGCTGACTTCGTCTTCGTAGGTTCGAATCCTGCTCTTCCCACCAAAATGTTTACCGCGGGAGTAGCTCAGTTGATAGAGCATCAGCCTTCCAAGCTGAGGGTCGCGAGTTTGAGCCTCGTCTCCCGCTCATTTTTAGCCAGTGTAGCTCAGTTGGCCAGAGCAGCTGATTTGTAATCAGCAGGTCGTGGGTTCGAATCCCTCCACCGGCTCCTTTTTTTTCTCGAAAATTTACAAGTATTACAGTAGGCCGATGTAGCTCAGGGGTAGAGCGTTTCCTTGGTAAGGAAGAGGTCATGGGTTCAATTCCCATCATTGGCTCTTCTACTTTCCCCATCTGTAGTTTACAACAATCTCATAAAATAAGTTTTTACACTAAGCAGCTGTACAATTTTAGTATATTTTGTTAACTGAAAAAACAACCATCAATAAAAAGAGGCTATTGGTTAAATACCAATAGCCTCTTTTTATTAAGTATAATTTAGTATCGCCTTCTAAACCTACTATCTCCTCTTTTACTTAATCTGTTTTTTGTAATTTTTTTAACTAAAACAAATAACAGAAACAGAGCAATGGCAATATAAACTATCAACATAAATTACTTCTTCTTGAAGAATCTTCGTTTATTATGTAAATCATCCATTTTACGCTTATTGGCTTTTCGCATACTCATACTAACAAAAACCATGGCAACCATAAGTACAATAACTATTATAAGATATTTTTCCATCATAAATATTTTAAATAAGAAACAATCCAAAAATAGCATAAAATACGCAAAACAGAAAAGAGAATCATTAATCATCTCAATTTGCACTGTTGTCAAACCATTTAGACCACTAATAAAACAACTGTTGCGTGTGCGATAAAAATAATTATCCATAAAGTTTGTTAAAAATCAAAACAAAAGTTTTGAAAAACAAAAATCGTTTATTATGATTGTGACGCAATAGGCAAACCATAGCCAAATGCAAACACAATTTTTAACCACAAAAACACAAAACACATGACAAAAATGACTGCAAAAGACTACATCGCTCGTGAGGACAAATTTGGAGCACACAACTATCACCCACTTCCTGTAGTTTTAGAAAAAGGAGAAGGTATTTTCGTTTGGGATACCGATGGTAAAAAGTATTACGATTTCCTTTCTGCATATTCAGCTGTTAACCAAGGTCACTGCCATCCAAAAATTGTTAATGCAATGATTGAGCAGGCAAAAAAACTTACTCTTACATCGAGAGCTTTTTATAACAATATTCTAGGCGAGTACGAAGAATTTGTAGCTAAATATTTTGGTTACGACAAAGTACTACCCATGAACACTGGTGCCGAGGCCGACGAAACTGCACTTAAACTTTGCCGTAAGTGGGCTTACGAGAAAAAAGGTGTTCCTGCTGACATGGCAAAAATTATTTGCTGCGAGGATAACTTCCACGGACGTACAATCTCTATAGTTTCTATGAGTACAGACCCTGACTCGTATGCAGGTTTTGGTCCTTTCACTCCAGGATTTGTTAAAATTCCTTATAACAATATCGAAGCTCTTGAAAGAGAATTACAGGATCCTAATGTAGCTGGTTTCATTGTTGAGCCTATTCAAGGCGAAGCTGGTGTATTTGTTCCAGATGCTGGATACATTAAAAAAGCTTACGATCTTTGTAAAAAACACAATGTTCTGTTTATTGCCGACGAGGTTCAGACAGGTATAGCCCGTACAGGTAAAATGTTAGCTGTTGACCACGAAGGTGTTCGTCCTGATATTCTTATTTTGGGTAAAGCTATCTCGGGTGGTGTATTTCCTGTTTCGGCAGTATTAGCTGACGACGATGTAATGCTTGTTATTAAACCAGGCGAACACGGTTCTACTTTCGGAGGAAACCCTATTGCTTGTAAAGTTGCTATTGCTGCTTTAGAGGTTATTAAAGAAGAAAATCTTGCTGAAAAAGCTGAAAAATTAGGTAAAATTTTCCGCGACGAACTTAATGCTGTTGAATCGGATATGATTGAAATAGTTCGTGGTAAAGGCCTTCTTAATGCTGTTGTTATTAAACCTAAAAACGGTAAAGAGGCTTGGGATGTTTGCGTAGCAATGAAAGAGAACGGTCTTCTTGCAAAACCAACACATGGACATATCATCCGTTTTGCTCCACCATTGGTAATTACCGAAGAGCAACTTCGCGAAGCTATCGAAATTATTAAAAAGACTCTTGCTCAGTTTTAATAAATAAAATATTCTTTTAAATATTACTAGGCACCTTTTATTAGGTGCCTTTTTTTTGTTTATTTAACATGCTCCTGATGCATGGTTTTTATATATTTGAATTGAAGAAATTAATATTAACTAATTAATTTGTTAGTGCTTGAATGACAGAAAACTCTAATATTGAAATATATCAATTAGATGATGGTGTAACAGAGATAAATGTTAAGCTTGAAAACGATTCTGTTTGGCTAAATTTAAATCAATTAGTCGACTTATTCGAGCGTGATAAATCTGTTATTTCCAGACATATAAACAATATATTTAAAGAAAAAGAATTAGATAAAAAAGCAGTTGTTGCAAAAAATGCAACAACTGCATCTGATGGAAAAACATATCAAGTAGATTATTATAATCTTGATGTAATAATATCTGTTGGTTATAGAGTAAAATCAAAAAGAGGAACTCAATTTAGAATCTGGGCAAATAAAATTTTGAAAGAATATTTGATTAAAGGATACTCATTAAATCAAATATTGCTTGAGAAAAAAACTAAACAATTAAAAGAACTTCAAGAGTCTGTAAAAATTCTTGGAAATGTTATCAATTATAAAGCTTTATCAAATGATGAAAGTGTAGGTTTATTAAAAATAATATCGGATTATGCTTATGCTTTAGATGTTTTAGATCAATACGATTACCAAACACTTGAAATAAGAAATACTTCAGGAAAAGAGCTCTATCAGTTAACCTATAATGAAGCTATTAAACAAATTGATTCAGCAAAAAAAGCTCATGGAAATAGCGAATTGTTTGGTCGTGAAAAAGATGATTCGTTTAGAAGTTCTATTTCAACTATTTATCAAACTTGTAATGGTAATGACTTGTACCCTAGCATTGAGGAAAAGGCTGCAAATTTACTCTATTTTATTACAAAGAATCATTCGTTTACAGATGGTAATAAACGTATTGCAGCATTCTTGTTTTTATATTTTATGGAAAGAAATGGAATACTGTTTGATGAAAATAAAAACAAACGAATAGCTGATAATACTTTAGTTGCATTAACTTTGATGATTGCAGTCAGTAAAACCGACGAAAAGGATACAATGGTTAAAGTGATTGTAAACTTGATAAATAAAAATAATTAAAAGTGATTTTTAATAGATTAAAACAATAATATATGAGAAAATACTTATTTCAATTAACATTATTCATTTTTGCATCGTCCATAACCTTTGGTCAGGTAGCAAAAATCCCGTTTAATATTAAAGGATTGTCTGACACCTCGGTTATTTTGGCCTACCACTATGGCGAACAAAAATATGTAGCCGACACCATTAAACTTGATACTAAAGGAAATGGTGTTATTCTTTCGGATACACTCATTGATGGTGGAATTTATCTATTAATTACTCCACAAAAGAAATATTTCGAATTTCTTATCGGCGACAACCAAAAGTTCTCTATCTCGACAGATACTACCGATCTTACTGGCAATTTATCGTTTAAAGGATCGGATGAGAATAATAACTTTTTAAAATATCAACGTTTTATGGCAAGCATTCAATCAAAAGCCATGAAATTACGAGAAACACTTAAACAACAACAAGAGAAAAACCTTACCGACTCTGTTTCGTTAACAGAAAAAAAATTAGACAAAGTCGACCAAGAGGTTACTAGCTTTAGAGAGTCAATTATAAAAGACAACCCAAAAACCTTGCTTGCAAATATTCTTAGTGCTATGACTTTCCCAAACATTGGCGAAATAGAAATCCCCGAAAACTGCACTAATCCCGACTCACTAAAATGGGTTATAACATATAACTATAATAAGAATCACTTTTTAGACGGCATCGATTTCTCTGATCAACGACTTCTTAAAACACCCGTATTTCAAGGTAAAATTGATCACTACTTCTCGCGTATGCTTCTTCAAATACCTGATTCATTAAAAATTGAAGTCGACAAAGTTGTAACCCGTGCCGAAGCAAATCCTAAAATGTACCAATACATTCTAGTTCATCTTTTAGACTACTACAACAAAAGCGAACTAATGGGATTAGATGAAATGTTTGTATACGTTGCCGATAAATATTACTTAAGCGGTAAAACGCCTTGGGCAACACCCGAATTTCTGAAAAAATTAGACGACAGAGTTATTAAGCTAAAGCCTACAATACTTGGGAACATAGCTCCAGAACTAGAAATACCTCAGTTTAATGGCGAGCCTGTTAGCTTACGAAGCTTAGAAGCTGATTATATTATTGTTGCTTTTTGGGAACCAAATTGTGGACACTGCAAAACCATTATTCCAAAACTTCACGAGATGTATCAAAAAATACAGGATAAGAACGTTAAGGTTTTGGCCATTAACACCCAGATATCTCAAGAAGAGTGGACCGAATTTATAGAAAAACACAAACTTAACAATTGGATTAACGCATGGGATCCTCACAGATTCAGCAATTTCAATAGTTTATATAATATTACCCACACTCCCACTCTGTTTTTATTAGATAAAGACAAAAAAATAATAGCAAAGAAAATATCAGTTGAAACAATTGAAGATATTATTAAAAACGAGTTGAAATTGTAATTCACACTCTAAAAAAATCATAAAAAGCATAGCGCTGTTAGCATTCAAATAATGTAAACGCGTTATGCTTTTTGTATTTCAACCTTAATCAATAATCAACTCTATTTAATCAATTACATCTATTAATTAAACATTAATAACTATTAGCTAGTTTTCTCAAATCCGTTTCGATAAATAAAAAATTATAGTACATTTGTTGCACTATGAGAATAGAAAAAGCCATATTTCTTTATGTTGTAGCCTTCCTTGTAGGCTACTTAAAGCTTTTTGGCGGCCTGTAGGTCGCTTGTCTCCTCTGTTAGTTTATCCCAAAACTATTCAGGCCG
This sequence comes from Bacteroidales bacterium, assembly GCA_016926405.1. Taxonomy (GTDB): domain Bacteria; phylum Bacteroidota; class Bacteroidia; order Bacteroidales; family UBA6680; genus UBA6680. The sequence continues at coordinate 13,224 of JAFGOQ010000148.1, read as the reverse complement.
CGTGAACAACAAGGTCTAAGGCGGGATAATTGCATCAAATTCAAAATAACTTATAATATAAATAAATCATGGAAAAATTACTTTTATTAGGTGACGAGGCCATTGCTCAAGGAGCTATTGACGGTGGTATCTCTGGTTTCTACGGTTATCCTGGAACCCCATCAACAGAGATTTTAGAGTACGTTCAGCACAATAAAGAGGCTATTGCTAAAAATATGCACCGTGAGTGGTCTGCTAACGAGAAAACAGCTATGGAATCGGCTCTTGGTATGTCGTATGCCGGAAAGCGTGCTATGGTTACTATGAAACACGTTGGTCTTAACGTTGCTGCCGATGCTTTTGTTAACTCAGCAGTTACTGGTGCTAATGGTGGTTTACTTGTTCTTTGTGCCGACGATCCATCGATGCACTCTTCGCAAAACGAGCAAGATAGCCGTTTTTATGCTAAGTTTGCCATGATCCCTGTATTAGAGCCTACTAATCAACAAGAGGCTTACGACATGGCTTATTATGGTTTCGAATTGTCTGAGAAATTCAGAATTCCTGTAATGATTCGTATTACAACTCGCCTTGCTCACTCGCGTGCTGGTGTTGTTCGTAAAGCTGTTAAACCAGAAAACGGAATTAAACTTCCAGAAGATCCACGTCAGTTTGTTCTTCTTCCTGCTATTGCTCGCAGAAACTATGCTAAATTACTTAGCGTTCAGCCTGATTTCGAGAAAGAGTCTGAAGCTTCGCCATTTAACACTTACACAGAAGGTAGCGACAAAAAACTAGGTATTATCACTTGTGGTATTGCTCAAAACTACCTACTTGAAAATATCGTTGACAAAGAGTTCAACCACCCAGTACTTAAAATATCTCAATACCCTATTCCACGTAAACAAGTAAACAAAATACTTGAAGAGTGCGATCAGGTTATGGTTATCGAGGATGGTTATCCTGTTGTTGAGGAAATGCTTAAAGGTTACCAAGAAAAAGGAACAAAAATTATTGGTCGTTTAGATGGTACTCTTCCACGCGCTGGCGAATTAGATCCTGCAGTTGTTGCAAAAGCTATTGGCCTAGAAGTTAATGCCGGACCAGATGTTCCTTCAATTGTTAAGCAACGTCCACCAGCAATGTGTGTTGGTTGTGGTCATATTGACGCTTACACTGCTCTTAACGAAGCTCTTGCTGAGTACGGTACTGGTCGTGTATTCTCTGATATCGGATGCTACACTCTTGGTGCTTTACCTCCATACAATGCTATTAACTCGTGTGTTGACATGGGTGCTTCTATTACAATGGCAAAAGGTGCTGCCGACGCTGGATTAATTCCTGCTGTTGCTGTTATTGGTGACTCTACATTCTCTCACTCGGGAATCACTGGTCTTATCGATGCTGTTTCAGAAAATAGCCCTATCACTATTATTATTTCTGATAACTTCACAACAGGAATGACAGGTGGTCAAGACTCTAAATCTCTTGGTCGTATCGACGATATCGTTAAAGGTGTTGGTGTTGATCCTGCTCACATCCGCGTTCTTAAGCCTTCAAAAGCTAATATGGATGAGGTTGTTGCAATTATGAAAGAAGAGCTTGCATACCAAGGTGTTTCTGTTATCATTCCTCGTCGTCAGTGTATTCAGACAATGAAAAACAAAGCACTAGGTGAGAAAATCAAAGCATTAGGATTAAAATAAAAAACCGTAAAAGAAAATATATTATGAAGACAGATATAGTTTTATCGGGTGTTGGTGGACAAGGAATTCTTTCTATTGCCGCTACTTTAGGTACAGCAGCTTTAGAGAACAATCTACACCTTAAGCAATCAGAAATTCACGGAATGAGTCAGCGTGGTGGCGATGTTCAATCGTCTATGCGTATCTCTGACCAAGATATTAACTCAGATTTAATTCCTCTTGGTGGTGCCGATATTATTCTTTCGGTTGAGCCTATGGAGGCTTTACGTCACCTTCCTTACCTTAAAAAAACTGGTTGGGTTGTAACTAACGCTACTCCTTTCGAGAACATTCCTGATTATCCAGCAATTGAGGATATTCACGCCGAAATTAAGAAAATTGCTAACCATATTATTATCGATGCCGATGCTATTGCTGCCGAGATTGGTTCTCGTCGCTCGTCGAACATTGTAATGCTTGGTGCTGCATCGCCATTTATCGAAATTCCTTACGAATTTTTAGAAGATGGTATTCGTAAAATTTTCGGAAGAAAAGGCGACGATGTTGTAAACAAAAACCTAGAAGCTCTTGCTGCTGGTCGTAAATATTCTGAAGAGAACAGATAATATTTAATTATCACATATACAGAAAGAGACGCTTATTTGGCGTCTCTTTTTTTTGTTTAATAGTCTTATAATCTATTTCAAAAATTAGCTTGATACCATATTCGGTGAATAGAGTGTATTCCCAAATTTGATTTGATACCATATTTAGTGAATATAGTGTATTCCTAAAGTTGGTTTGATACCATATTCGGTGAATATAGTGTATTCCTAAATTTGGTTTGATACCATATTCAGTGAATATAGTGTATTCCTAAATTTGGTTTGATACCATATTTGGTGAATAGAGTGTATTCCTAAATTTGGTTTGATACCATATTTGGTGAATAGAGTGTATTCCTAAAATTGGTTTGATACCATATTTGGTGAATAGAGTATATTCCCAAAATTGGTTTGATACCATATTTGGTGAATAGAGTGTATTCCCAAAATTGGTTTGATACCATATTTGGTATAAAAAAACATAGCCCACGGCTGAAACCGAAGGCTATGTTTAAAATTGCTAATTATATAATATTATTTCTTCTCGCGAATTGCCTTAAATTCCGACCCCGTTTTCCATTTAGGAAATTGATTACTGTTTGCCAAACGATAACCTAAATCAAACATTAGTTTACTATCTTCAACTAAACCATCCAAATTATCGCGCTCTGGCACATACTCATCGCTTGGTTTGTGATAAGTATTTTTCCAATATTCAGAAATTTTCTCTTTTGTCCACTCTTTTGTTTGACCATCAACATGGTTGTAGCCTTTAGCAAAAAGAGCAGGAATGCCAACCTTTGCAAAGCTAAAATGATCGGAACGATAATACATACCATTCTCTGGTTCCTGATCGGCCATAACATATCTGTTATGATCTTTTGCCACCTCGGCCAAACAATCGTCTAACTCAGACTGTCCAAAACCAGTAACAGTAACATCTTTAAATTTACCTAAGAAAAGAATTACATCGGTATTAAATGCAGCAACAGTTTTTTCGACAGGGAAAATTGGATTCTGACAGTAATACTCCGACCCCATAAGTCCACCCTCTTCGGCAGTAACCGAAATAAATAGCACACTGCGACTAGGAGCTTTTTTAAGCGACTTAAACGCCTCGGCAATCTCTAACACCCAAGCAACAGCAGCGGCATTATCGGAAGCACCGTTGTAAATGCTATCGCCATTAATTTTTGGGCCACGACCCAAATGATCCCAATGGCCAGTATAAATAATACACTCGTCGGCTTTGTCGGTTCCAGGAAGCAACGCCATTACATTTTTAGAAGAATTTTGCGACATACTATTCTCAATAGAAACCGAAACCTTGGCATTCATATCAAAAGGTTTAAAATCGGGCTTTAACGACATATCAATAAGCTGGTCGACTGTATATCCCAACTTAGCAAAAACCTTATTAGCTGCATCACCAGTCCACCAACTCTCAAGCTGACAACGCTCCATATAATTTGTTGGCGAATTCAAATACAGTTTCGGAACAAACAATCCGTTACGCACAACACCCCAAGGATATCCAGCAGCATCGGTAGCATGTATAATAATACATCCGGCAGCACCCTGACGAGCAGCCTCTTCGAACTTATATTTCCAACGGCCATAATAGGTCATTGCCGAACCATTAAAGAAACCCTCCTTTTTAGTATAAAAACCAGGATCGTTAACAAGAACAACAACAGTTTTTCCTTTAACATCAATATTTTGGTAATCGTTCCAGTTATACTCTGGAGCAACCACACCAAAACCAGCAAAAACAAGTTCGTTATTCTCAACACCATTATCTTTAACCAAACGACGCGAAAAAGCAGTAAATTCGTCTGCTTTAACAAGCTCTATAGACTCTTTACCAAGATTCACAACCATTTTGTCCGACACCTTGGCATTTACCTGAACCATTGGCACCTCTTGAAAGTACGAACCATTATTAGCTGGTTCTAAACCAATGCGCTTAAACTCGGCAGCAATATAGTCTACAGTTAACTTCTCTTCGGGCGAAAAAGGCTTTCTACCGCCGTATAAATCGTCTGAAAGATCGTCGATATAACGCTCTAAATCGTTGTAGTTAATAGTATCTTCGGCTTGTTTGTAATCGGATACGCTATTGCATCCAACCATAGTAAGCCCAGCAATAGCTGATAAAAGAATGAATGATTTTCTCATATTTTTCTTGATATTTTGATTCTTACGAATGCAAGATAGCTTATAATATCAGAAAAAAAGAAAAGAGAAATAATTTTAAAAACAGTGTTTATTCAACAACACTAGTAACGCGTCGTTTTTCGAACATAAAGGCAATTACTCCTATAGTTATAAATACCAAAGAGATAATTTGCGACGGAGAAATAACATCTGTGATAATTGAACCTCTGTCGTCGGCACGAAAAATCTCAACAACAAAACGAATAGTTCCATACGAAATAAGATAAAACCATATTCTGTAATTGAATTTCACCAGCCTAATTAAACAAAAGAAAATAATAAACAACCCAACAGACTCGTATAATTGAGTAGGATGAAGATGAGTATGACTACCAAAGTGTTGAGCAGGGAGCGATCCTTGTGGAAACATAACTCCTAAAAACGAATCGGTAGGTCGACCATAACAACAACCTCCCAAAAAGCAACCAATTCTTCCAAAAGCATGAGCTAAAGCAAGATACGGAACAGCAATATTAACAGCAATATTCAGCTTTATACCAAATAATAATGCCGCCGAAATATAAAAAACTACTCCAGTAATAAGTCCTCCTAAAAAGGTAAACCCTCCCGACATAAAATTATCGAGCGTAAATGGAATATTATGATATACCATCTCGAAAATTTTAGCCCCAGCAAAACAAGCCAAAAGAGAAATTATTAACGAATAGTATATTTTGTTATGAACCTTAAAACTTATTGTCGATTTCGATATTTCTCTATCGAGAAAAATAAAGGCCAAAATAGTACCAATACCTATCAAAAAATTGTACATAGGAATCGACCCCAAATTAAATATCTCAAGGTATTGGTACATAACTCTAGATTATTCGTTTATAGCAACTTTCTTCTGAGTGAAAGAGATTATTCCACCAATTAGAAATAATACAAAAACAACAAACGATAATAAGTTACCCATAAAAACAGGAATCAACGACAGAACAGCAGCACCCATTAAGAGACCACCAGCTACCGAAGGCTTGTTTTTACCCATAACTCCACCAATAATACCTAATACAACAGCAATAATACCCAATGCAAGCATAGCACTACCACCAGCAGAAGCTGTATCGGCAATTTGGTTAATAGTCTCTTCAGATAACTCTGAACTATAAGCAGCTTCATTAGCCGACGCACTAAGAGCTGAACCAACAGCAGCTCCACAAACACCACTGCAAAGAGCAGATGGTAAACCAATAACTCCACCAATAATTCCCATAATTAAAGGTGCACTAGATGTCCCTTTTACTTGTGACATAAAAATTAATTTAATAGGTTAATAATAATTAGAGTGAATGTTCACTTAAAATTCTATATACATAATTTGTATCGACTTTTTTTCCTAATAAAAGTTTAATAGGTTTTTCTTCATTCAATAACCAAATATAAATCTCAAGCTCTAAATCGTTAAAACCCAAATTAGCTTTCGAGAATTTTTTAATATTTCGATAAGGAACAGATAAAAGACCAAGATTCTTATCCTCAACATTATCATCAATAATAATTAATCGTTTATTGGTAAACAGATAAACAAAATCATTATTTTCAAACACATGCCCTACCTCTTCGGTGTCGATAAATATATTAGATATAGTATCAATATCGAATGAGGTTTTTGTTTGCGAATCTTTAACAGTATTAGAAAAAAGCCCCATATAATAAGAATTTCGGTTTCAAAAATAACAATATTTTTTTCCTAACCGTAAAAACGATAGAGATATATTTTAAAAAATAAAAATTTAGCCCTAAATTCAAACACCAAAAGCACAATAAACAATTTATTAGCAAGTAAAAAATCAATATATACAAAATGAATCTACAAGAAATAATCTCAATCCGACGTCACATACACAAGCACCCCGAAATATCAAACTGCGAGTATAAAACCTCAGAATATATTACCAACTATATAAACAACTTAAATCCTCAAAAAGCCATAAGTATAAAAAAAACAGGTAAAGCATTTGTCTTTAATGGAGAACAAGAAGGGCCAACAGTAGTATTCAGAGCAGAACTTGATGCTTTACAAATACAAGAAGATACTAATCTCTATTATTCGTCTGTACACAACAATGTAGCTCACCTATGCGGTCACGACGGCCACATGGCGATAATTGCAGGACTGGCAAAAATGATATCAGAAAATCCTCCTAAAAAAGGCAACGCTGTTATTCTATTTCAACCAGCCGAAGAGATTGAGCAAGGAGCCAAAGACGTTGTTGAAAATTATGAATTTATACAGCTAAATGCAGATTACATTTTTGCTCTTCATAACATTCCTGGTGCCGAGAAACACAAAATATTTCTAAAAAACGGCAGTTTTGCAGCTGCTTCAAAAGGAATGACTATAAAGCTGAAAGGAAAGACATCGCATGCTGCTGAACCAGAAAAAGGTATTAGTCCAGCAATGGCCATATCAAAAATTATATCTCAACTACATAATTTAAAAGATAACAAAGCGCTATTTTCCGATTTTATTCTTCTTACAATTATACACATACAGCTTGGCGAAATAGCATTTGGAACATCGCCTGCCGAAGCACAAATAATGATAACTCTTCGTACCTTCGAAAACAACGATATGACAAAGTTAACCTGGCAAGCAGAGCAAATATGTAAAGATATTGCAACCGAAGAAAAATTAGAGATATCGTTCTCGTACAACGAAGTTTTTCCTGCAACGGTAAACAGTGCAGAATGTGTTGAATTAATACAAAAAGCAGCAACTGTAAATAATTATGAAATAGAATATCTATCAACTCCTTTTAAATGGTCCGAAGATTTTGGGTATTATACCGAACAATACAAAGGCGGCTTTTTTGGATTAGGAGCAGGCATAAATCAACCTGCTTTGCACAATGCTAATTACGACTTCCCCGACGATATTATTGAAACAGGCATAAATATGTTTTACTCTATTTACAAGGAAAAGTGTTTCTAACAATAATAATATGAAAGGTAACTCAACAATAACTCTAAATCAAAGTGCAGTAAGAAATAACGTTGCATTTTTAAGAAAAAAATTTGGCAAAAATGTTACTATATCGTCGGTTGTAAAAGCTAATGCTTATGGCCATGGTATAGAACATTTAGTTCCTATGCTAGAGAAAGAAGGCATTACACATTTCTCTGTTTTCGATTTCGACGAGGCTGTAAGAGTATCAAAGAGTCTCTCTTCGCCTCAAAATATTATGATTATGGGGTTTATTGCCGACAACAATATAAGAAAAGCCATTAATTCCGGTTTCGAGTTTTACATATTTAGCTTGGCTAGATTAAATATTGCTTTAGAAGAAGCAAAAGAGCTTAATATAAAAGCAAAAATACATATAGAAGTAGAGACTGGCATGAACCGAACAGGATTAAATCTTCAGCAACTAAAACAGGCCATCACAATAATAAACAACAATACTCAACACCTCGAAATTATGGGCTTTTGCACTCATTTAGCTGGTGCCGAAAGCATTTCAAATCACCTTCGGATACAGCGACAACTAAAATGGTATTACAAACTATTGAAATTAGTCACAGATAATAATATTACACCTAAATATAAACATGTTGCTAATTCAGCTGCATCAATAGTCTATCCAAAAACAAGAATGGATTTGGTTCGTATAGGAATAATGACTTATGGTTTTTGGTCGAGTGCCGAAACTTTTATTCAATATATAAGCACACGAAAAGACAAAACCGATCCACTAAAAAGAATATTAGACTGGAAAAGCCAAGTTATGTCTATAAAAGACATTCTTGTTGGCGAATTTGTTGGCTACGGCATATCATATCAGGCGCAATCGCCAATGAAAACAGCACTCGTTCCAATTGGTTACTCTAACGGCTATAGTCGCTCATTAAGCAATAAAGGACAAGTACTGATCAACGGAAAACGTTGCAACATTATTGGTGTGGTAAATATGAATATGATAATTGTTGATGTAACAAACACCAACAACGTTAAAGAAGGCGATGAAGTTGTAATTATTGGTAGCCAAGACGATTTAGAAATAAAAGTAAAAGCCTTTAGCGACAGTAGTAATCAACTAAACTACGAGGTTCTTTCACATTTACCTATCGATATTGAGCGAATAATAACCCAGTAATTCTATTTAAATATTACACCCGACCCCATTAATTCGTCGCCACTGTACCAAGCAGCAAACTGCCCTTGAGCAATTCCACGCTGAAGCTCGTCGAAATGAATGTAAAGACCCTCTTCGGCCATAATTAACTTTGCTTTTTGCAAAGGCTGACGATATCTTATTCTCACAAGATACTCTCGCTCCTCGCCCACTTGCATAGTTTGATCAGGACGCACCCAGTGAATTTCCGATTTATCGATAAACAAAGCAGGACGGTACAAACCTGGATGACTTTGTCCCTGCCCAACATAAACTACATTTCTATCAATATCAATTGATATAATAAAGAGAGGTTCTGGAGTTCCTCCCACATTTAGTCCTTTTCGCTGACCAATAGTATAAAAATGTGCACCCTGATGCTTTCCTACAATTTTACCATCTAAAGGATGATATTTAAAAGGAGAGCTAAGCACTTTTATATCTGTTGTTTTATTTATTCTATTATACTTTTTAAACGATTTATCGATCTCAATAATATTACCCTCTTTAGCAACAAGTTTTTGCTGAAGGAAAACAGGTAAATCAACCTTTCCTACAAAACAAATTCCTTGCGAATCTTTTCGTTCGGCAGTAGCCAAATCTAATTCGGCAGCAATTCTACGAACTTCTGGTTTTTCGATATTACCTACAGGGAAAAGAGCTTTCTCTAACTGCTTTTGCGAAAGCTGACACAAAAAGTAACTCTGGTCTTTATTATTATCGGCACCAGCAACAAGGCTGTACACCTCTTTTCCATCAATAATTTGAGTACGCTTCTGACAATAGTGTCCAGTAGCGACAAAGTCGGCACCAAGTTTAAGAGCTTCGTTTAAAAAAGCGTCAAACTTAATTTCACGATTGCACAACACATCGGGATTTGGTGTTCGGCCTTTAGAATATTCGTCGAACATATAATCGACAACACGTGCACGATAGTCAACACTTAAATCGACATAGTGAAAAGGAATATTTAATTTTTTAGCAACAAGCTCGGCCATAATACGGTCTTCTTCGTAATCGCAATCACCAACAAGAGTAACGTCGGCATCGTGCCAATTTTGCATAAACAACCCTATAACATCGTATCCTTGTTCTTTTAAAACATAGGCTGCTACACTCGAATCAACACCACCAGAAAGACCTATTACTACCTTTTGCATACTAAAAAACTTCTCATTTAATCAATGTACAAAAGTATAAAAAAAGCGGCAAGTATAAGGTATTTGTACTAATAAAGGCTTAGTTGAAATAAATTAGGACTTAAAATACCTAATTTATCATCTGAACATAAAGTTATTTAATCTGTTTTGTTATTTTTGAAGTCGAATTATAAAAATTTTACAACGAATTATGCAAAACACAGTTGAAGTAAGCGGAAAAGTCCACTGGATTGGAACAAACGACAGAAGAACACACCTTTTTGAAAATATGTGGCCCCTAGAACACGGAGTATCATATAACTCATATATTATTAATGACGAAAAAGTTGCTCTTGTTGACACCGTAGAAATTGGCACAGCAAGCGAATACTTAGACAATATTAAAAGCATAATTGGCGACAAAAAAATTGATTACGTAATAATTAACCACATGGAGCCTGATCACTCTGGTGCCCTTGGAGCAATTATTCACCGTTTTCCAGATGTGAAACTTATTGGAAATATAAAAACGCTTAAAATTCTTACAGCATATTTCACTATTAACGAAGAAAATTATATTACTGTTAACGATGGCGACGAGCTTGACCTAGGATACCACAAGCTAAAATTTGTTATGACTCCTTGGGTTCACTGGCCAGAAACAATGGTTACATACGACACTACCGATAAAATTTTATTCTCGTGCGATGCATTCGGTACTTTTGGAAGTCTTGATGGTGGTATTTTTGACGACGAAATTAACTTTGAATTTTACGAAGAAGAGATGCGTCGTTACTACTCTAACATTGTTGGTAAATACAGCAATATGGTTCAGAAGGCATTTAAAAAACTTGATGGAATTCCTGTTAATACTATCTGTTCGTCGCACGGTCCTATTTGGAGAGAAAACCCAGGTAGAGTGCTCGACTTATATAATAAATGGAGTAAGTACGAAACAGAAAGAGGTGTTGTAATTGTTTGGGGGTCGATGTACGGTAACACCGAGAAGATGGCCGATATTATTGCCCGCCACTTGGTTAACAATGGAATAAAAAATATTAAAATGTACGACGCCTCAAAAACTCACATCTCGTACATTATTCGCGATATCTGGAAATACAAAGGACTTATTTTGGGCAGTTGCGCATACAACTCAGCAATGTATCCAAAAATGGCTCAACTTTGTGCCGAACTAGAGCACATGCAAGTTAAAGAGCATCATTTAGGTATATTTGGATCGTATAGCTGGAATGGCGGAGGTGTTAAAAACCTTATGAAGTTTGCCGAAAACATAGAGTTTGAGCTTATTGCCGAACCTGCAGAGATTAAAGGTAGCCCAAGCGAAGGAAACCTTGATCAGCTTGAAGTTATTGCTAAAGAGATGGCAAAACGTTTAAAAGAAGATTTTCCAACACAATCATAAATAACAAGAAATTTAATTACGAATAAAAAATAACGACTGCCTACAAATATTGTGAGCAGTCGTTATTCGTTATTTAAAACTTGCTAATAAGGTTACAGGTTTTAAATTACCTACCAAAGCTTTTACTCCTAGTCTCTTTTATTGGTTTAAGCAAATATTCTAATCCATTTAATTGAATCTCGAACATAAGAGCCATTAACTCGCCTAAATTACCTTTTGGAAAACCTTTTTGTTTGTACCACACCAAGTAGTGCTCTGGAATATCGCAAATATACCATCCCTTATACTTTCCGTATGGCATACGCAAATTAACTAATTCTACCAATTGATTTTTTGAGCTGTTTCCTCCTGTGTTTATCTCCTGCATTATCCAAATTATTTTCTGTAATCAAAGGCAAAGAAATAACAAATTCAGATCCTATTCCTATTTCAGAAGATAAATTTATGTCGCCCTTCATTTTTTTAATTAAGCTATAACTAATAAATAACCCTAAACCAGTACCACTATAATGTTTTAGAGCGTTTTCGGGAGTAATTTTGCTAAACTTATTAAATATAGCCGACTTATTCATCTCTGAGATACCAATACCTGTATCTTTAATATGAATATTAATATTATCTCCGTTAACCTTATACCATATTTTAACATATCCATCGTCGGTGTATTTAATGGCATTACTGATAATATTATACAAAACCTGTTTTAGTTTCGAAACATCAACAAGTAACTCAACATTGTCCGACATTTCTTTTTCATAAATCAACTTCAAACGCCCCTTCTTTTGCTGAATTATCATCTGATCAAAAGAGTCAACTACATTGATAAAAAGATTATCAAGCTTAACCTTTGTCATACGAATACTAATATCATCCGATTCTATTTGCGATACAATAATAATATTATCAATTAACTTTAATAGAATATCTCCTTGCTCAGTAATTTGGTTAATATAATCCTCTGTCTGTACTGCATCAGAATATTTCAATAATTGACTAAATCCAATAATTGAATTCATTGGTGTTCGAATTTCATGAGAGATATTAGCTAAAAAAGCTGTTTTTAATTGTTCCGATTTAATAGCCTTTTCTCGCTCTGTTATGTAATATTTTTTCGATGCTGACACTATAAAAAGTATTGCCCCAAGTGACATTAATAATGTAATAAACAAATCTAAATACATTACCGAACGCGAATGATACTCAATAACAGATAAAGGAAAATAGTATTCAATTAAAAAAACAGTAGAAAGATTTGTTGCAAAAACAACAATAAACCACTTTAGGTTCTTTTTATCCCATGCCAAAATAGACAGGACAAAAAGAGACGTTAATATATACGGCATACCACCTAAAGCGCCACTATTTGAAAACCAAATAAAATCAATAAATAACAATATCGAAATAAAATAAACCCATTTTGCAGTATCATGATATCGCTTTTGAAGTAGAATAATGTAACAGAAAAAGAAGATGATGCTTGCTAATAAATTAGAAAAAATTAACAGCGAACCAAGACCTATAATTAAATTAGAAACAAAACCAAAAAAAGAAATTGCAAACGATGAAAGAGCAGCAATGTTTACAAAACATTGCTCAAAAGTATAGTTTTCGTTAGAAAACTTAAATAAACTAGGTATAGAACAATAATTTTTCATCAAAATAAACTCTTTGCCTTAAGTTATTATTGTTTACAATGCTATCAAAATAATAATAGATAAAAGTTAATTAAAATAATACATAAAGAGGCCATAATAAACCGTTAAAAAGCGGTCGGAAATGTTTCATTATGCAACATTTATAATATTTTTGCATAATGAAATTTAGTATACCGTATTTTATTTTGAATATTCCTATGTTACCATGTCCTATAAAACAAGGATTAGGTTTCGACTGCCCAGGCTGTGGAATGCAACGATCGTTTTGGTATTTAACTGAAGGTAATTTAAAAGAATCAATAATTACCTATCCAGCCTTGATACCTAGCTTAATAATGATAGTTTATCTTATCTTACATCTGAAATTCAGATTTAAAAATGGTCATAAAATATTACTAACTCT
>JAFGOQ010000147.1 GCA_016926405.1 Bacteroidales bacterium | reverse complement strand
CTTTATACAGGAGAATAACCATTTGCCCGATGTTCCATCGGAAACCGAAGTTAAAGAGAAAGGCATTAACGTTGCCGAAATGAATGCTAAACTACTGCAGAAAATTGAGGAGCTTACTCTTTATGTGATTGAGCTTAAAAAAGAAGTTGAAATATTAAAACAAAAACAATAATAGTTATGATAAAGAAAATTAGTGTAATACTATTTCTTTTTTGGTTGTCATTTTTTTACGTTAATGGTCAGCTAAATAGAGAACTTATTATAGATGTTCCTATAAATAGATTTGAGCCATCAAAATATTTGATGCCTTATATTAAATATATCGAGAATGAACCTGATATTTCAACAGGTATTCCTAGCATTAGTGTTAATCTATTTCAAGATAACGGAGAAAGTCTTGATATGATATATAATGCCTCAGGTATTATGGCTGAGGAGAAGGCCTCCTACATTGGTTTGGGTTGGTTTTTAAATGTTGGTGGTGTAATTACAAGAGTTGTACGCGATTTACCCGACGATATGACTAAATATGGTTATATTAATAACTCATCAACATCAAAACTACTTGCTAATTATAACTCTTGTACAGCAAATCAAGCTGATGTTATTAGCAATAATGATGGTTACGACTACGAGCCAGATATTTTCTATTTCTACACAAAAGACTTTAGAGGTAAGTTTATGATTAGTAAAGACGGTACTGTTAACACTTTTCCAAAGAGTAATTTTGATATATCGTTTAAAAAAGATGCTAATGGAAAAATTTTAAGTTTTAAAATAATCCCACCTGGCGGAGCTAAATATATCTTCGATGTTGGCGAGACAGCTACTGTAAATGCTAATGGTAGATCTTTTAACTATACTTCGGGTTGGAGATTAATGAAATTAGAAACGCATGGAGATAACTCGTTAATTGCCAATATGAGATATGTAAAGGCAGCTTATTCAGAGAGTAGACTTTTTGCTAAGTATAGCATTAGCGATGAAATAACTTCGTTAAACGAAAAAGAGTTAAGATATAATATTGTATTTCAATCGAATATTATACCTAGATCGTACGGAACATCGACTGTTCAAATGACATTTGATTATGTTAATCAAATTATTGATCCTGTTAACTACAAGTATAATATGCCTAATGAAGGCAATGCTAATTTTCCATATGTAGATTCAGAAGGCAAACTTATTAGTTTTAATCAAAATTCACCTATTGTACTAAAAAATATTAAAATTGATCTACTTAAAAATCCTTTAGAATATAATATAATTATTGGTGGAGTCGAAAATGTATCACCAACATATATTGATAATTTTTTAGTTCCTGATATAAAAATTAAGAAAGCTTTCAATAATAAAGAAGTAGAATTAGGAACAAAGTTTTCGTATTATCATAAACCTGAGATTAGTAGAGAATTTGTGTTTTGTCAAGATTATTGGGGGTATTTATCTACATCTACTACTAATAATTTAATACCAAAAAGTGGAGCCGATGAGACTTTATTAAATCCCATGTATATTGGAAGTGATAAAGTACTAAATGGAACAGACAGGTTTGCTAAAGCATATTCAGGATACTCTTTCATGCTTAAAGATATTACAAGTTATGACGGAAATGTAGTAAAATATGAATACGAACCTAATAGTTTTATATTTAACGGCCAAGCTTATTTAGGAGGTGGTGTAAGAATCTGTAAAAAATCACTATTTAATATCAATAATTTATCTAAAGCTATTGATGAGAGCTACTCGTATAAAATTCCCAATTCAGTTAATTCGTCTGGTATTCTTATTTCATTTCCTTATTCTGGAGAAAAGTTATATGATAGTTTTGGCTCAAATGCTTTTTTTAGAATAGGATATTCATATCGAGGAGTTACACATGATGGTGTAAAACCTGTTTTTTACAAATATGTAACTGTATCAAAAGAAGGTTCAGGAAGCGTGCGTTATCAATTTGAACTACCTGTTGATGCAATAGCTCCTTATCAGAAACTTTATGATATTCAAAATTCCTTTGTGTCGAAGAAAGTAGCTATCAGAAGCAATGGATATAAGTTGGGAAATTTGGCTATGGGAGCATATAATAAAGGAAATATTAATGTATTGAAAAATCTAACAAGTAATGGTCAAGTTGTTTCAGAGGTCGAAAATGAATTTGTTAGTAATTTTGATAAAACAGTTATAAAAGGTTTTCGCAGAAACTTTCATATAATAGAAGAATTATCATTTATAAATAATACAGGAGGTGGTAATAACAACTCATTATTATTACCAAGTAAAGATGACAATTTTATTGAAGGTGATAGAATAGCAAGAGAAGTTGCTTCGGTTATGTTTTATAACGAAACAACTGTTTGTAATCGTAAGGAGTATGAGCGTAATCGTATTTTAAATAATGGCAATGCTATAGAAAGTATTACTAGATTCGAATATACATCAAACAAGTATAAACTTCCATTTAGAAAAGCGAAACTCCAACCTAATGGTGATAAATTGGTAGAGCAAATTATGTATTCGGGAAGTTATAATAATAGAAAGCAAGAGTCTATAGCTAACTTAAAGAGCGAATTGAATGATTGTATTGATAGAAGCAACCATAAATCGGAGTTAGTGCTTAATGAAGAAAATGGTAAATGGGTGATAAAGGATCCTGAATTTAATGATGACACTCAATATTGTTATGATAACTATTCTAATGGTTTAGCCAATTTAGGAAATCCTATTATTTTCGAAATGCAACAACAAAATAATATTACTTCTCCTGTTGAATCGCTTGTATATATCGAGAAGCCTAATGGAATAAAATACCTTTTATCAGCAGATGTTTCGGTATATAAAAAGATGAAATATATAGATAGAGATCCTTATGAATTTATTAGAGAATCAAAAACAGCTATCCCTTACAAACATTTTAAAATAAATGGACCTATTAAATGGACACCAGATATTTATAAAGAGTCGTATGTTGATATAAATAATAAGATATTTATAGACTCTACTAAGATGATTACACTTAGTGAAATAACTAGAGTTGACAAAAATTTAAATGTTATTGAATTTAAAGATCAATTGGGTGTATATAATAGTTTTATCTATGATATTCTTAACAATATTAAAACCTACGAAGCAAAAAACTGCAAATGGGATAAACTTAAAGAATATTCAGACAAGTCGCCTTATAATAGAAAGCCAGAAGACTGGCCAAACGGTGCTACTATTTCACAGTATTGTTACTTAAATAATATCTGGACAACACAGATAATTAATCATAATACAAATACTTCTACTTATTATGCATATGATTTATTAAACAGAGTTGTTGCTGTATTTGATAATGACAAAAATATTATACAATATACTAAAAGGAATAGAATAGGATTGTCTGATGTACCCATTGTTTGTAACGAGTATCTAGGTGGTTTTAACTATTACACAGAATCTAGTATTGAAAATTGGAAGCTTCATAATTTTTATAATGGAGGAACTGATGTTACTGTTGATGGTAATGTAATAAAAGAGCCTAAATTCTTGTTCAGTGGCGCAGGTAAACATATTGTAAAACAAGTGTCTGTATCGGAAGGAGTTGTTTGGAGACAATCAGAAACAACAGTAAATGTTACAGAAGACCCATTCAAATTTACTACTAATTTATTTATTAGGAGTTCATCGTCTAATTTTATAACTTCAACTGTTTATCCAAATACTCCAGCTGCTTTTTATTTAAATAATAATATAAAATTACCTGCTATTGAATATAGTATAACTGGTGGTAGTGGCGATTACGAAGTAGTTGTTTATAAAGAATGTACAAGTGAGTCAGACTTAAATAATCGTTCTGAATTACCTACTATTAATAGTTCATGGGTTAGAATAAACACTGCCGATGATTACAATAATTTCCCTGGAAAAATAACAGGTTTTCAGATGGGGAAAAATAAATTCTATTTATGGTTTTTGGATAAGCGTAAACCTGGTTACGTTGCTAATTCTACACCCGATATTAGAACCGCTCATATAGTTTATAATGTTGAATTTAAAGGCGATTCAAATGTAATTTTAGACCCAAACCCTAAAACTCAATTGTAAGAAAACTATGAAAAAAATAATAATATCATTCTTGTGTTATTTTATCGTTAACATCCTAAGTTATGGGAGTAGCGATGAAATAAAAGGATACAAAGAGAATGTTGAAATAAGCTCCTGCATTTCTGTAAATGCAAAGCTATATGCAACTAAAACAATAGTATTTAAGCCTGGCTTTAGTATTCCAAAAGGTACTTCTTTTAGCGCATCTATAACATCAAAAGACAATACACCTAACATTAACAGAACAAAATCGTACGATATTGTTTACTCTGCAACTAGTCCTGAAAAAAAGCTTGCAAACCTTGGGACCATTGCCGACAACGCTATTGTATCGGTAAACTACTACGATAGTTTTGGCAATGTAGAGCAGTCGCAAGTGTTAAACGCCTCGCCCGATGGCAGAGACTTAGTTTCGTTTTCGGAGTTTAAGCCAGGTGCTACAACGCAGAAAAGTTTCTTAGGTTTTGCAGCAAATACTCAAGGTGCCTTTATGGATAATCCCGAGGCAGCGCTTAAGGCTTTTTATAGTAATCCCAACGACGATATTGCCGACGACTCACGCCCTTGGGCTGAAACAACTGTTGAAGACTCTCCTCTTAACAGAGTTGTTAACTCAACTAATGTTGGCGAAGGAATGGATGCACACAAACAACTGTCGGACTACAGCTTTAACGTTGCTGGGCAAGTGCCTATGTGGAGCCTTGTTGGCGATGTATGGAAATTCGCTGGTTACTACCCTGCAAACACCCATTTTGTACAACTGGTAACCGACGAAAATGGAAAACAAGCTACCATTATTACCAACAGTATGGGGCAAAAGGTTGTCTCTAAAAGTGGTAATGTAGAGAATTGGTATGTGTACGACGACCTTGGCCGTTTGGTACACACTATTCCTTCGTCGGCTATTAATGTTATAAAAAAGAGTGTTGGTTATGAGTTAAAACTCGATAACCCTATTGTTAAAGAATTTGTTTATACATATAAATATGCGGATAATATATCAAATGTTGTAGAAAAATACCTGCCAGGTGTTAATGGCTCGGTAGAGTATGTATACGATAAACTTGGTCGTATAGTACTTAGCCGAAATGTTAAGCTTAAAAGCGAAAATAAATGGAGTTTTATTAAGTACGACAAGTTTGGTAGAGTCATTCAAACAGGTATCTTTACTGCAAAAAATGGTGTTACTCGCCAAAGTTTGCAAACTATTTTGTTAAAAAAAGAGACTCCTTTGAACGAACTTGTACAACAGGCAGGTGAAGCTTTAACAACATCGGATCCAATGTTGATAGCTATACGAAGCTATTATTCTGAAATTGCTTTTCCATCTACTAGTTTTTCTACCGTTGTTGCTAGTGTGCAAATAGACGCATATAACTTCTACGATAAATATTTTATGCCTGGAATGGATTATATAGTAAAAGACGATTATACTGAAGCTTTTAAAAATCCTGTTGGGCAGCTTACTTGTAAAGCCGTTCGTGTTGAGGGTGGTGTAAATGATGGTAAATATCGTACTTCTGCTTTTTATTATAGCAACAAAGGGGAACTTGTATCTACTGTATCGTCTAGTATTTTTGATCAGGCTAAGCTTAACAGAACATACATAAAATACGATTTTACCGGAAAAGCCGAAAAAAGTTTATCTTTGTACAACCGCAAATTAGCCAACGGAGGTTTTGCTTTAATGGAAATTAGCCAATATCATACTTACGACCGCATGGGACGACTGCTTACAGTTGATCAGCAAATTGCTGGCGATGTTAACGGACGCATTACCATGGCTAAGTACGAGTATAATGCTTTAGGACAGTTAAAGGCTAAAAACCTACATAAAAAAGCAAACGGTACATTCCTGCAAACTGTTGATTATGCCTACAATATTCGCGGACAGCTTACCGATATTAACAATGTTAACGACAAAAATAGCGACGACGTTTTTGCTATGCATATAAACTACAATAAGCAGTTAGATAATGCACAAGCAAATGCCAAATCGTTATGGAATGGATTTATATCGTCGGTAGAGTGGCGTAACCATGGCCAAGCAGATAAACGTGCTTACTCTTTAGAGTACGACGATAACTACCGTCTTACTGCCGCTAAATATTCCGAAGGTGATAACCGCAATATTAATGTTGGTAAGTATAATATGAGTGCCGCATACGATAATATGGGCAATATTACTAACCTTACTCGTAATGGAGGCGACAATGGGCAGCTTATAGACAACATTACCTATACCTACAAAGATGTAGCAGGGAAAGCAACAAATAAACTAAGCTCGGTTACCGACAATGCCGATGTTAGCTTAAACGGACAGTATGGTTTTGGTAAGCCCAATGCACAATTTGTGTACGACGACCTTGGTAACCTTATAAAAGACACCTCGCGCGATGTTGACACTATTGTATATAACTACCGCAACTTACCTATATGGATTCTTCTTACTAACAAGGTAGAAGTATCATACACTTACGATGCCGAGGGGACAAAACTAACGCG
>JAFGOQ010000146.1 GCA_016926405.1 Bacteroidales bacterium | reverse complement strand
TAATTGCTTTTGCGTATTAGCAGCTTAGCGGTGATTTGTTTTAATTAAAATTTAATATTTACACCTGCCAAAAAGTTAATTCCAGCTTGTGGAAAGTAGTATGGGTATATATCCCACATGTATCCATTCGAAACGTACTTAGTATTAAAAATATTATTTACTAACAGATTAAAATCTACCGATTTAAATATCTTAATGTTGTTTAGTGTGTACGAGATATTAATATTTGTAGTAAAATAGGCATCAAGTTTAGAGTCGGAAAACTCGTAATTTGTCATAAACTGCTCGCCTACATACTTATTTTGCAGGGCTAATGTTAATTTTTTAATAGGATAAAATGATAAGTTACTACCTGCTATTATTGAAGGTGAGTAAGCAATGTCGGTATTACCCATTTGGGTAAGAGACTTATCGCTGTTTTCTAAAACATAATCAACATTTTTATGAATACCGTATGCAAAATTTGGTTGCCATTCAACAAATTTAAATGGTTTGTAATTAGCAATAATTTCAACACCAGTGCGGAAACTTGCTCCAACATTCGAGCGTATTGGCGATCCAACATCGTTAACCTTACCAGTAAGAACAAGCTGATCGGTATAATACATGTAGTAATAGTTAATGTTTAGTGCTAATTTTTCACCAAATAAACGGTAACCAGCCTCTACATCTTGTAGCATTTCGGCTTTTGGCTTTCCTGTTTCTGAGTCTAAGAAGTCGCCACGGTTTGGTTCTCTGTGTGCAACGCTATACGATGCATAAATTGACTGATCAGGATTTATACTGAACGAAAGACCTACTTTAGGATTTAAGAAACCCCACGATTCGTGAAGATTATAATTTTCACCTTTTTTGCCTAAGCCTTCAACCTTATAATCTACATTTCGATATTGTAAATCGCCAAATACCGACAGTTTTCCAAACTTGTAATTGGCTTTTACAAAAGTGTTAAAGTCCGATTTTGTCCCAGTATTGTCGTAATAATGTTTGTCATTTTCAGAGTTCGAGGCATAACGAGCCCAAATTATCTGACCATAATGGTCGCCATTGTAGTTATTATAAGCTCCTCCAAGAGTAATGTTTAAATTATTTTTAGCATAATTTAAACCAAAAGTCGAACCATAGAAGTGGTTATCTAGCCATTTTTGTGTTATAGCGTCTGTTGAGTCAATATTTACACCGCCAATGTTTATTGGAGCTAATCCTATTTTACTAAAATCTTCATCTTGATTATACTGCTGGTAATAACCTTTTCCGCGGGTGTAATGTAATCCAATATTGGCAGTTATTTCTTTTGTTAATTGATGAGAAGCCAACAGCTGAGTGTGATGTTGTTGATAATTGTCAGTTTGATTATCATAATACGATATAGAACCATCGGCATTGTATATAGCACCCGAATAATTACATGTTCTGTCGCTTTCTAATGTAGCTTTGTCAATACCATCCCAAGCCATGTATGTCTTCTCTTTTCCGCCAAAACCTAAAAGTTTAATAAGCGTTTTTTCGGTTGCATAAGTTGCCGACAGAAAATACGATTTTAGGTCAGACTCGGCTCTGTCAATATATCCGTCTGACATAATATTAGATAAACGTCCAGTAAACTCAATGTTGTTATCCATTAAACCTGTCGAGAATTTTACTGTTTCTTTGTGTGTATTGAACGAACCGCCCGAAACACCAACCTCAGCATAAGGATTTTTGCTAACACTTTCGGTCTGAAGATTTATTGTTGCACCAAAAGCACCTGCACCGTTTGTCGATGTGCCAACACCTCGCTGTATCTGAATATCTTTAACCGAAGAAGTAATGTCGGGCATGTTTACCCACCATACACCGTGCGATTCTGCATCGTTTACAGGGATTCCGTTAATAGTAACATTAACACGTGTAGCATCGCTACCACGAACACGAATACCTGTGTAACCAACACCAGCACCTGCATCACTTGTTGTTACAACCGATGGTGTTAAATCTAAAAGTACGGGTAAATCTTGTCCTACGTTAACCGATTTTATATCGGCAGCTTTAATATTTTTATAAGCCACAGGCGAATTAATACCTGCTCTGGTTGCTTTAACAATTACTTCGTCAACTAATATTGTTGACTCTGTTAATACTACTTTTACAAATTCATCTTTAATTAAATTTACTTCAATTGAATTTGTTTGGTAACCCAAAAACGAAATCAAAAGTGTGTACTTATGTTTTGGAAGCTTATTAAAAATAAACTCACCATTAGCATTTGTAGAACATCCTAAACTGTTTTGCTTAATAACAACTGCTGCTCCTGGAAGCGATTCTCCAGATTTGTTTACAACCTTGCCCGACAGTTTAAAAACACCGTCTTGTCCAATTACTGCACCTATAAACAGGATTTGTAGTAATGTAAAAAATAAAATTCTTTTCATTTCTATTAATAAAAAAGTTACTTGTCGAACATGTCGACATTAAAAACTAATTAATAGAGGTTGATTATAAGTCCTACCTACGTCAGCATTATCTGAATCAGGTTAAGGGTATAATCTCAGCCCGTAATATTAAGGCACCCCTGACAATTTATCCCGTTTGGGATTATTTGTGCGACAAAGGTAATAGGTTTTTTATGTGAAAAGAATGTTTTGAGAAAAAGATATGATTTTTGTAGAGACAAGTGATTCCTTGTCTCTACGGAAGGTGTTTTTAATATTTAAAATACTCCGACTTACCACTTTCGTGATCTTGAGGAAAGTCTTTGTATGTATCTTTTATCGATTTCAGAATGTCGACAATAACATCTGGATCTTTTTCTGTTACAAGTTTTAGTCTTGTCTCCTTGAAATTTGGTAATCCCTTAAAGTATGTTGAAAAATGACGACGCATTTCGAAAATTCCTGTGCGATCGCCTTTTCGTTCTAATGATTTTTGAAGATGTAAAATAGCCAAATCAACTTTTTCGTTAATGGTAAGAGGATTTGGAACAATACCTGTATTTAGATATTCCTTAATATCTCTGAAAATCCAAGGACGACCAACAGCACCACGACCAATCATAATAGCATCAACACCATATCTGTCGAAGGCTTGTTTAGCCTCTTCGGGAGTTGTAATATCGCCATTTCCAATTATTGGTATTTTCATACGAGGATTATTCTTTACCTCGCCAATAAGAGTCCAGTCGGCATTTCCTTTGTACATTTGAGCACGAGTACGTCCATGGATTGTTAAAGCTTCTATACCTTGATCTTGCAACATTTCGGCAACATCATATATTGGCTTATTAGTTTCGTCGTAACCTAAACGTGTTTTAACTGTAACAGGAATTTTAACGGCCTCAACAATACGCTTGGTTATCTCTATCATAAGTGGAATATTATTAAATATTCCCGAACCAGCACCACGACCAGCAATTTTACGTACTGGGCAGCCAAAGTTAATATCTAAAAGTTCAGGTTTTGCTTGCTCAACAAGTTTTGCCGCTTCAACCATGCTTTCAACATCGTTACCATATATTTGAATGCCAACAGGGCGTTCGTAATCGAAAATGTCGAGCTTGGCAACACTTTTTTTACCGTCGCGAATTAATCCATCCGACGAAATAAATTCAGTGTACATCATATCGGCACCAAATTTTTTACAAATATATCTGAACGAAGGATCTGTTATATCCTCCATTGGAGCCAAAAACAATGGCTTATCACCTAATTCTATATCACGTATCTTCACTAAACAAAAATTTTGGCAAAAGTAACATTTTTTATCTAATGAATTTTTGAATAGCGAATTAGTCTGTAACAACAAACAATTGTTAGATTTGTAGTAATAAAATTAAATAGCGTTTATGAGACAATCTACATTTGAATCGTGGCCACCAGTTGGTAAATTATTCTTTACAGCATTAGCTGCTTTTGGTACATTTTTATTGGTTTTTGTAGCAGGATTACTGCTTAGCTTTCTTTTTTACGATATCGACTTATCGACATTTCAGCAACAGTTTACCGAGAATATGAGTATTCTACGATATTTTCAGTTTGTTCAGTCAGTAGGATTATTTGTTGTCCCTCCTTTTTTAATAGCAATAATATCTGGTGTGGGAATAGGTAATTATTTACAGATAAATAAAGCTCCTAAGGGGAAATTGCTTTTTATTGCTTTGGCAATTATGCCAATAGCTATGCTGTTAATTAGTTTCTTAGGATATGTTAATAGTTTAGTAAGCTTTCCTGATTGGATTGTGGCAATGGAAGATGCAGCAAATACCATGGCAGAGAAGATGCTAAGAACAGATAATGTTTTTACTTTTTTGGCAAATATTGTTGTTATTGCCGTTGTTCCAGCAGTAGGCGAGGAGTTGATATTTAGAGGATTGCTTCAGAAGTACTTTATTCAGTGGACAAAAAATATTCATATTGGGATTTTGATAACAGCTATTGTTTTTAGTACAATACATTTTCAGTTTTTAGGCTTTTTACCTCGTATGGCAATGGGGCTAGTTTTTGGATATATGTTAGTTTATAGTAAGAATATTTGGTATCCAATAATTGCACATTTTGTAAATAATGCTCTAGCTGTTACAATAATTTATTTCGATCCTTTGCAGAGTGTCGCACCAAATGTTTCTGATGAGCCTATTGGGCAAATTGTTGGATTAGGTTTAGTTAGTTTGTTTGCAGTGATATGGTTAATAATTGTTTTTAAACGAATAAGTGAAAAATCATTATCAGAGTAATAAACAAACAAAAGCCTGTCAATTATTTTGACAGGCTTTTGTTTTAATTATATTATTTTAACTAGCTATATTTTCTTGTCGTTTCTCTTTTTCGTGTCTTCTGTAAACATAAACTAAACCATATTCCTGTCCTATTGTAATTTTTTCTTCTTCGTTTAAATTTTTTGTCGATTCTTCTACCTCATTCCAAATTTGAAGGATAATTGAATCTGCGTCGTCTCGCATTTCTAATAATTTGAGTTGAGCACGATGACTATTTTGTTGTAGAATTTTTTGATTGTTTAATAACTCCATAAAATTATCGTATCGAACTCTAACAACCGCTATAGTTGGGTTTGTGATTGGGGTTTGACCAGAAAATGTGCGTTTAGATTCTCCTGAAATTATTTTCTTTCCCCATTCTATCAGTTCTTTTTCTGTTGATAGAGGAGGAACTTTTTTATCGTTTTTAGCAATACCAAAATATTCTCTAATTTCTGGTTTTAACTCTCCTCGGGCTATGGCCATATTCATAACCTGAATAAAATGCGATATGTAAAGCTTAGCTTTTTTCTGAGCTTCTATAAATTCTTTGTTTCTTTCTGCTTGAATTTTGAAAGCTGTAGCATAAGTATTTACTGATTGCTCAAACAATCGGACAAATGATATTGCTTTTTGATAGCCATTTTGTGAAAACAATAGCTTAAATGGAGGAATTTCTTTTCCCTTTATGCAAGCTTTAAACAAGGCTCTTAAGCGAGCTTTGTCTGTATTTGGTAATCGACGATATGGCATATTTCAACTTGTAATTGTAGTACGAAAATACGGTTTTGTGTAAAAATGTCAAGGTATTACGAGTAATAAACGACATTTAACAAAGCAAAGTTACAGTTTTTTTTTAGAATATCTTATTTAATTTGAATGATATACGTTCTAACTTCCCGTTACGCAAAACCAAGATGTTAAATTCTTTTGGTCTTTTGATGTCAAATATTCCATTTACATCCTTTAGTTTTTTATCGTGCAGAAATTCACCATTTATTGAGAATAATTCGTCACCAACTTTAAGCCCTGCCTCGTAGGCTGGTGATTTTTCGTCTACTCCGTATACCATAAAAACCGATTGATATACATTAGGAGTCCCAATTTCAATACCGCTACTATTATATTTGAATGGAGATCTGTATCTAGAATTCTTTTTTAAATATACGAATCCTCCTTCGTAGTCTAGAATAATTTTAAATCGTCTGAAAATATCAGATCCTATACTACCATTTCTTTTGTCAATACTTAGATAGTCGCCAAGAGATGCCGAATCGGGAAAACCGCTTATTACTTTTTTAAACCTTAAATCGCCTAATAAAAGTTCGGGTACGCGTCCCATGTGGCCTGTAATCTGACCATTTAGTCCAAGACCTAAGTTGGCACTAATATTGTTTGTTGGAAGAGTTAGTTTTTCATCTGTTCGTACATCAATCCATAAAGCCTGACTGGCACCAGTATCCATAAGTAGTTTTACATTTACTGTATCACCAATTTCTGTAACTATTTTCCCATTTATGTATGGTTTGTCATTAATAATTTCAATTGGAAATTTACGCCATCTTTTTGATGTAGGAAACTTGTAGTTTTTTCTATTGTAAAGAGTTAATTTTCTTTTAGTGTAATCAATTTCAGAAATAAAATTTTGCAGAGTGAAGTGCCCTATAATTCCGTGTATAGGTATCCCAAAGCGCTCCGACATATGGAATACATTTTCCATAATTACAAATAAACTTTGGTTAAATATTTGAGCGCTGTCAATACTAAGCATATTATTTTTTGATTCGTAAACCTGAACAGGTTCAGCGCTGCCTAGTCCTCGTAAATAGGTTAATTCAGCATCTTTAATTTCTAAAGTGTCGTTGTATGATAACTCTGTAATAATTGTGTTTTTTAATCCTGTGTCGAGAATGAAATTTAATGTGCTTGAATTATTTATTTGTACGGGAATAATAATAAGATTGTTTTCTAATTTAAAGTGAACTACAATTTTATCTTTACTAGATTTAAAAAGGTAGTTGGGGTTAGAGAAAACAAACAAGCAATTTGCTAATAGCGATAAGAAAATAAGGGTGCACTTTTTCATAATCTAATAGGTTTTAGTTATAGTTTTAAGACTTTTAAAATACTAAATGGATTAAACAAAAAAAAACGGTTTGCCATGGCAAACCGTTTTTTTTT
>JAFGOQ010000145.1 GCA_016926405.1 Bacteroidales bacterium | reverse complement strand
GGTTTATGTCCGCAAACCTGAAAATGTTTAAGCATCATAACTCCAACAAGGTGTCCTATATGTAGCGAATCGGCAGTAGGATCGATACCAACGTAAGCAGAGGTTAGCTCTTTTGCTAATTGTTCCTCAACGCCTGGCATCATATCGTGAATCATGCCTCTCCATGTAAGTTCTTCTACGAAATTCATATTGTTGTATTTTAAATTTTCAAATGCAAAGATAATTAGTTTTTAGTTAGCAGTTATTAGAACTTAGGTATAAGTAATTAACTTATATATTGATTTAAAGTTTAGATTAAGCAATTCTAACTATTAATCATTAATATGGTTATTATAAGAATTATTAATAACGACACTGCAACTACTACAAAATAAAACAGAGATAATACAAGTGCTTTTAATATGGTTTTCCAGTACGACTGATTGTAGAATCTGCGCATTCCAACAATCATATAAACTGGTATACCAAAAAATAGCAGTAAAAAATATTCGCTTACTTGGTCGCCCAAAATATAATCTATTACTATTAGTAAACTAAATACCCCAAAAGCAAAGCTGTGCAGATTTATAGAGAAGATAAGATGATGAGCATAAAACTTTTTACGACGTATATAAAGCATTTTAAGCAACAACGCAAAAAATGGCATCAGAATGAACATTAAATACGAAAAATACTGCTGGTACTTTCCTTTAAATTCAGTCTTGCTAATCTTACTAAGTTTTTCCTTTGAAAAAACGTCTTTTAAAGTGCGCTCAAAAGAGTTATGAGTTGTGTCTGACTGGTTTCCAAAATCGACAGATACATAAGCCTTATTTATATTCTTCACTGAGTCAACTTGAATAATATCTAGCTTCAACGAATCGGTTGTGTTTGTACTATCGGACATTAATTTACCATTGTCATCCGAATCGATTGACATAAGTAAAAAAAACAAGAAACTAATAAACAGATACAATCGCATTGGCGAAACGTAGCGTTTACGGTGTCCTCGAAAATATTCTTGTGTGAGAAATCCTGGACGAAAGAAAAAAGGGATAAGGGTGTTTACTATGCGTTTATCGAGATTAAAAGTGTCGAAAAAGTCTTTAGCAACCTCTTTTATAGGTTTGTTAAAGTCTTTGTTATTCTGTCCACACTTAGCACAAAACTGCTCAATATTACCATGCCCGCAATTTGGACACGAGTTGAAATCGGTATCGCAAACTTCCCTATTATCGATACTATTTTTAGAAATATCTGTATTCTTCATTATTTTTTTGTGGAATCGGAATCGCTATCAAACTGCTGCTTTATTTTATCAAAATCTAAGAAAGGAAACAGCGAAGGTGCAAAACGAGCTACAGGCTTATACAACAACGACTGATTCATTTTCTGACGAGGCATAAAGTTAACTGTTCTGTCGATACCGTTTAATACCACTAGTAGAACACTTATAATAAATGCATTTTTGGCAATTGCGAAAATAACACCCAATATTTTATCGATTAATCCTAAGGCAATAGCATCGGCAAGTTTCTTAAGTAACTTGGCAAACAAATTAACGGCAATAACAATTAAAATGAATGTAATAGCAAAGGCTATTAACGAATTATAATTGCTTTGCAAATTGAGTTTACTAACCAAAAGACCTTCGGCATAATCGGAAAAATGAACTGCTCCCCAAACACCTATAAATAGAGCTAACAGAGTACCTCCCATAACAATTAATCCTTTAGTAAAACCCTGATAAATACTATAAGCTAAAACTAATCCTAAAATTATATCGATGTAATTCATGTGATGAAAATTGTTTTTTCTAATAACGGACTAAAGTAATAAAAAAACTGCCTTATCCTATAAGCTTGCAGAAACAGAAGTGTTTAAATTTAGCTCTTTGAGAGACTAAGTATTGATTATTACTGTCTTTAAAGAATGTGTTTTAGACAAGCAACTGTAGTTTATTTGTAGAAAAACCAGTTGTTTGTTTTGTTTCAACTTTAGTACTATTTGCTAAACTTTTTGAAACGCATGCAATACTTTTTTACTAGAGAAGTCGCATTCTATTATTGTATCAGGATATTTATAAGTGACTTTATCTATAAATTCTATGTTTGTTTGATATTTTTCGAAGTGTGTCGGATAGGTTTCTAAGTGTGTCGGATTCATTTCGAAGTGTGTCGGATGGGTTTCGAAGTATGCGAATTTACGTCTAAGTGTGTCGGACTCTTTTCGAAGTATGTCGGATGGGTTTCTAAGTATGCGAATTTATTTCTAAGTGTGTCGGACTCTTTTCGAAGTATGTCGGATGGGTTTCGAAGAGGAGTGTTCGGGAGTGTTCAATATTCTGTGTCACGGATATTTTTGTTGTTTATAACTTTTTCTTTCGGACTCAATTTCTAATAGAATGTTGACAAAGCAAAAAAAATCCATCTCTACCTATAAACAGCAGAGATGGAAATTCCCCCTAATTCTCTTTAAACAAATATGAAATACCATTTTAAAAGCTTTACCAAAAATAGTAAACTATATTAATAACACAAATATTTACAACAAATAAATAATCTGATTACTATTATTTTATAAAAAAAAGAAGCCGCCTCACCCCATCGACAGGTAGAGACGGCAAATGTTAACATAAACCACTTTTTAAACTCTATTCTTATCCATCTTATCCTATCGACAGGTAAAGAAGGACTCTTAGAAATCTATTATCAACTAAACATATAACAATTTAAAATTCTACGAATCTAAATATAATAAAATTCATAAAAACCAATGAACAATTTGACAATTAATTTTTTAAGATAAAAAGAAAACCGTCTAGAGCTGTCGCAGCTGTAGACGGTTAATTACTATTAATTTTTATATGAAAGCACGATTTAACGTGCCATGCTAAAAGTATAACGATTTTATTATAACAACAAAAAAGGGTTAATAAATACTTAAAAAAAATGTTGTTTTAAACGTATGATGTATTAAACATTAGTTTTAAGATTATATATAGATGATTTTAAGGCCCTGAAGCGTTAGGGATTGAAGCGTTTACCCCGCAGCGCAGCGAGGAGTAAGAGCGTAAAGCCCGACCCGCAGGGAAACGCCCATACATTAGATATATTTTAACATCAACTTTGTTAAGCTAAAACAATTAAGCTATTTTTGTGGATTCAAACAGTTAATAACAAAAATAATATACAATGGCTCAGGAAGATATTTTTAAGAAAATTGTTGCGCACTGCAAAGAGTACGGGTTTGTATTTCAGAGTAGTGAAATTTATGATGGATTGAGTGCCGTTTACGATTACGCTCAGAATGGTGTTGAGTTGAAAAATAACATCAAAAAGTATTGGTGGGACTCTATGGTTAAGCTTAACGAGAATATCGTGGGTATTGACTCGGCAATTTTTATGCATCCAGAGACATGGAAGGCTTCGGGCCATGTTGGAGCTTTTTCTGATCCACTTATTGACAATAAAGATTCGAAAAAACGTTACCGCGCCGATGTACTTGTTGAAGATTATATTGGCAAATTAGAAGATAAAATTGAAAAAGAGGTTGTTAAAGGACGTAAGAAATTTGCAGAAGGCTTTGACGAAGAGCAATTTCGTGCAACCAATGTAAACATTCTAAGAAATAAGACAAAAATTGATGATATAAACTCGCGCTTTGTTGCTGCTTTAGAGGCCGACAATTTAGAGGAGGTTCGTCAGGTAATTATTGATTTAGGCATTGTATGTCCTGTATCGGGAACAGCAAACTGGACAGAGGTTCGCCAGTTTAACCTTATGTTTGACACTAAGCTTGGTTCGGTAGCTGACGATGCAAACACAATTTATTTACGTCCGGAGACTGCTCAGGGTATTTTTGTTAATTACCTAAATGTTCAGAAAACTGGTCGTATGAAGCTTCCGTTTGGTATTGCTCAGATTGGTAAAGCTTTCCGTAACGAAATTGTTGCTCGTCAGTTTATATTCCGCATGCGTGAGTTTGAACAGATGGAGATGCAATTTTTTGTTCGTCCTGGCGAAGAGATGGAGTGGTACAACAAGTGGATGGATACTAGATTGAAGTGGCATAAGGCACTAGGCTTTGATCAGGATAATTATCGTTTCCACAAGCACGAGAAACTTGCTCACTACGCCAATGCAGCTAGCGATATTGAATTTAGATTCCCATTTGGATTTAAAGAGGTTGAAGGTATTCACTCGCGTACGGATTTTGATTTAAGTCAGCATCAGAAACACTCGGGTAAGAAACTTCAGTATTTCGATCCAGAGCTAAACAAGAGCTATGTTCCTTATGTAATTGAGACATCGATTGGTGTTGACCGTATGTTCCTTTTAACAATGGCAGCAGCATACGATGAAGAGGTTGTTGAAGGTGGCGAAACACGTGTTGTATTGCGTATTCCTCCAGCCCTTGCCCCTGTTAAGTTGGCTATTCTACCGCTTACTAAGAAAGATGGAATGCCAGAGAAGGCACGCGAGATAATGAAGACTATGCAAATGGATTTCAACTGTCAGTACGAAGAGAAAGATAGTATTGGTAAGCGCTACCGTCGTCAGGATGCTATTGGAACACCTTACTGTATAACAGTTGATCATCAGACTTTGGAGGACAATACTGTTACTCTTCGCGACCGCGACACAATGCAACAAGAGCGTGTGGCCATTGCCGATTTGTTTAACATTGTTAACAACAAAGTATCGATGCGCAATTTGTTTGAGCAGATTTTATAATTGATTATGGATAATCATTGATTATATTGTAGAGACGTTGCGTGCAACGTCTCTACCTGTATTATACTAAAATGAAAAAACTACTAATTATAACATATTACTGGCCTCCGTGTGGTGGTGCTGGAGTAAGACGATGGCTGAAACTATCGAAATATCTTAGCCAGCAAGGCGTGAAGGTGCATGTTCTTACTGTTGACCCCGAAAAAGCTTCGTACCCCATTATAGACAAAAACTTGTGTAACGATATTTCGTCGGAAATTGAAGTTACTTACACAAATACATTTGAGCCTTTTGAACTTTATAAGAGAGTAAGCAGAAGCGAATCTATTCCCTACGCAGGATTTGCCAACGAACAAAAACCTTCGTTGATGAAAAAAGTTAGCCGCTTTGTAAGAGGAAACTTTTTTATTCCCGACCCACGTAAAGGCTGGAACAAATATGCAATTAAAGCCGCTCGACAGATTATTGAGACCCAAAATATTGATACAGTTATTACCACATCGCCACCCCACTCTACACAGCTTATTGGTTTAGAATTAAAGAAACGAAACAATATTAAATGGATAGCCGATTTTCGTGATCCGTGGACCGATCTTTTTTATTTTAAGGACTTTTATCCTACAAAACTTGCAACCCTAGTTAATAAAAAGCAAGAGTTGAAAGTTTTAAATAATGCCGATACTGTTTTAACTGTTAGTAAAGCTTTAAAAGAGACATTTGCTGCCAAAGTTAATAGTTGTAATAGCAGTAAGTTTATTGTTGTTCCAAATGGCTTTGACCCCGATGATTTTGGGGAGATAATGAAATCGAAGACTGATGTTTTTACCATTACTTATGGAGGATCGCTGTCGGAGCATCAACCTTTAGATATTTTTTTGTTGGCTGTTAAGAATGTAAGACAAAAAGGTTTTGAGATTGAGATTAAATTTATTGGCAATTTTGGCGACAATGTTAAAGCCAATATTGAGAGAACAGAACTTTTAGAACAGACAAAATTTACAGGCTATTTACCACACTCAGAAGCTTTATTTGAGATGAAACAGAGTGATGCTTTTCTGCTGATTGTGCCACAAACAGCCGACAACAAAGGAATTTTGACATTTAAATACTTTGAATATATTGCAATGCAGCGACCAATATTAGCTATTGGTCCTACAGATGGCGACTTAGCTACTATTATTGAAAAAACTAATACTGGAGTAATTTCGGATTATAATAATGTAAATTTTATTGAGGAGACTCTTATTAACTGGATTACTAATAAGCAAAATAACGACAGTAGCTTTGCTGAAAAGAGTAAGTTTGATGAGTTTAACTTTAAGACTATTGCAGAGAAACTGATAGGTTTTTGATTGTACTCTGATAGCTATTGGTTATAAAAAGAAATAGAGACCAATGGTTTATGTTTTAAACTATTGAATAGAAAATATTTTTCTTTGGAAAAGCAGATACTGGTTATGCCATGTATCTATACTAAATTAATACACATAAAAATGCAAAAATCAATTATTACCATATTAGGTGCACGTCCTCAGTTTGTGAAGGCAGCAGCTGTAAGCCGAGCTATTAAAAAGCATAATAACCTAAAAGAGATTATTGTTCATACAGGCCAGCACTTTGATGCTAATATGAGCGATATTTTTTTCACCGAAATGGAAATTCCTCGTCCCAACTATATGTTAAACATAAACAGTTTAAGCCACGGGGCAATGACAGGAAGAATGATTGAGGAGATTGAAAAAATACTTATAAAAGAGCAACCCAACTACGTTCTTGTTTATGGCGATACAAACAGCACACTGGCAGGTGCTTTGGCAGCAAAAAAATTACATATTAAGGTTATTCATGTAGAAGCTGGTTTACGATCGTTTAATATGGCAATGCCCGAAGAGATTAACCGAATTTTGACCGACAGAATTTCGGACATTCTGATTTGCCCAACAACAACAGCCATTGATAATCTAAAGAGAGAGGGCTTCGATAATTTTGATATTAGAATAGAACAGAGTGGCGACGTAATGCAAGACGCTGCAATTTTCTATTCACAAAAATCGGCCGAAAAGTCGATTGTAAAATCGGCAAACAATCTTGTTGATGGAGCTTATGTTCTGGCAACAATACATAGACAAGAGAACACAGACGATAATGATCGCCTTTGTAGTATTATAGAGGCTTTGAACACTATTAATAGCCAACAAAGAGTTGTTGTACCAATTCACCCACGTACTCGAAAAATTATTGCGGAGAAAGGTATAAATGTTGATTTTTCGCTTATTGATCCAATTGGATATTTTGATATGCTTGAACTAATAAAAGGAAGTAAACTAGTAATGACCGATAGCGGTGGCTTACAGAAAGAGGCTTTCTTTTTTGGCAAAAAGTGTATTACTTTCCGCGACGAGACAGAATGGGTTGAGCTTGTTACAGGTGGCTTTAATACAATTACGGGTGCCGATAAAGACAAAATTGTAGAGGCCTTTAAAAACTCAATAAATAAATCGTGTGATTTTGCGGTGAATCTATATGGTGGAGGAATGGCTGCCGATAGAATTGCAGAGATATTGGCAGAGAAATAATAATATTTGGTAAGAGACAAGGCATGCCTTGTC
>JAFGOQ010000144.1 GCA_016926405.1 Bacteroidales bacterium | reverse complement strand
TATTTATAGCTGCTTAATATGTTTATAACTTTTTTAAAGTTTTATTTGTTTATGCTTATTGTTGTATATAATAATCAAAGTCCTTTTAAAAAATTAATAATTTCATTGGTCGAAAAAACATGATCGATTTTTGAAATTTCCATAGCTGCCTTGGTCATTGTTGCTACCTGACACTCTTCTGGATTTTGCACTATTGTTGTTGCTCCCTTTTCGCCCATTTTTTTTAGACCATGTGCTCCATCCTTGTTGGCTCCTGATAAAATAATTCCAATAGCCTTCTCACGATAAACAGATGCTGCTGTAAAAAATGTTAAGTCAATTGATGGACGTGAATGGTTTACCTGATCTTCGGTAGAAAGTGCAAAACGATTTCCTAATTCAATAAACAAATGATAATTAGCAGGTGCCAAATAAATATTACCCGGTTTAATATGATCTTTGTCGTTTGGTTCGTAAATAGGAAGACTCGATTTAATTGATAATGCTTCAACAAACCCAGACTTTACGTGCTTAAGTCTGTGCAGACATAATATTACAGGCAATGGGAAATTCTTTGGTAATGAACTTAATATTTTTGTTATTACCTGAAAACTTCCAGCCGAACCTCCTATTATTACAGCTTTATATTTTTGCATTATCTTATATTACTTTTCTTTTTAAAAATATTCTCGCCACTAGAATCTTTGATGAAATTTTTGCTGTATGAAGTGTTCTCTAAACTTTCGTTTACACCAATAATTAAATTTCCATTTGTGTATAGAGACCTATATATTAATCCCAAAAATTTCTCCTGCAATATTTGATTGAAATAAATCATCTGATTGCGAAGGAAAACCAAATTGATACTTTCTGGAGCGTTTTCAAATATACTGTTTTCTTTAATAAACTCTATGTTATTACCTAATATAGTGTCTAGAGTTCTTTGATTTGCTTTGTCGGAAAAGTATTCTAATAATGGTTTGTTAGTTGATATTCGTTCGTAATTTGATAGTGATAATTCGAATTGTTTAGTATCGATTGTCTTCTCTTTAATATTATCTATTCCTTTTGACGATAAGCAAGAAACATAAATTTTTACTTTGTCGCTTAAACCTGCTTGATTTAACAAAATCATAAAAGAATATAATTCTTCGCCTGTCGAGTTACCGCAAAACCAAATTTTATATGTTGAAATAGAATTTTTTATATCGTTAAAAATCTGTGTTTTAACAGTTCGCCATAGGCTCGGATCTCTAAATAATTCAGTTCCCTTAATTGTTAAATCGTATAAAAAGTCGTCCAAAAAATCCTTATCTGTTTGTAGCTTTTTTATCAATTCGTCTACACCTCTAAATTGATATTTTTCAATTATGTATTCCAAGCGTCTTTTAAAACTTGTAAGTGCTAAGTTTTTAAAATCGAATGGATGCAGTTTTTCTAATGCCCCTGTTATGCTTCTTATATCTAAAATTCCTAATTCTGTCATACTATAAACTTATAGGGTAACGTAAAAGCCAGCTTTTTTCTTGTATTTGGCCGATATTGGGCCTAAGATACTTTCGTGAGCACCTAATACTAAAGAACTTCCTTTGTAAAGGCTTGAGTGAAATAGATTCAAAACTCTACTTTGTAGGTCGCTGTTAAAGTAGATGATAACATTTCTGCACAGTATTAAATCAAATTTTACAAAAGGAAAAGGATCTCCTTTAACTAAATCGTGTTTTCTGAATATCGGTTTTTCAAGTAAGAAGTCTTTTACTTGCAGAGTGTCTTTTGCTTTGTTTATTTCAAAGTACTTTTCATATGGAACATCTCTGTAGTCATCGTAATTAAAAGGGTTTTCCTTTATTACTTTGTCAAAGTTATCCAGATAACTAAGATTAAATCTATATTTATAATTTCCTGTTTTAGCACGTGCTAAAATATCATCATTAATATCGGAAGCAATAACTTTTGTTTTGTCTAAAAGATTTAATTCGTTCAATAATATTAGCATTGAGTATACCTCTTGACCTGACGAACAGCCTGCATGCCAAATTGTAATAGATTTGTTATCTTTTAACTTAGGTAATATTCTGTATCTTAGTGTGTGCCAGGCTGAAGGATCGCGAAATAGTTCTGTCGTATTAACAGTTATATCCTTTAGTGTTTGTTCAACAAAATCTTTGTCGTTTCGTAAATTTGTGATAAATTTTCCGAAGGGCATTTTATTGTCAGACAAAATTTTGAATATACGCCTACTTATCGATTTTTCCGAATAATCGGATAAATCGTAATCAGAATTTTCTTTAAATACCTTTAAAAAATATACAAGTTCTTGATCTGTTATATTCATAAATTTTTGAATCAATAGTATTCTGTAGCGAGGAAAAATAGCAAAATATTATTTAGGTAACCCTAAATAACAGTGTAAAAAATCATCATATTTGATGAATATAAGAATGATTATAAAAAAAACCTCCACTGTAAGTAAAGGTTTTTTTAGATAAATATTTTGTAGTCTAAATAGTTACGCCAAAAACTAAATAGATGTTTTCTGTATTCGGGTTTACTATAATTTTTGAGTATACAGGAAGATTGAACTTTTCTGAGATTATGAAGTTTTTTGTAGCCTTCATTCCAAGGTTAACAACGTTAAAACCATCGCCGTAGCTATTGTCAAAAGGTGTTGCTCCAATAAAAAAGTCAAGTGTTTGGTTGTAATTTGTAAAATTAACAGTGTACCCTGCCTCTAAATATGTTGAGTATTTCTCTTTGTTATTTTCATCTCTATTTCCAAAAACCATAGTTGATGCTAGTAAATAAATAGGAAGTTTTTCTGTCCCTGTAAATTTAAGCTCAATATCGATAGTATGAGGTGAGTTTATTTTATCCCAGTTAAAGTAGTTGTTAAATTTTACAGTTTCGTTTGGACAGAAATAGTCGGCAACTGTAAGTTTTAAGAACTTATATTTATATGATGCATATATATCTACTTCGGCGTATGAATTATCAAGAGCATAACAACCCCAAGCACCAAGGGTGAAATTGCTTTTCTGATAAACTAAGTTTGGTTGTATGTTAAAACCACTTACAGTTAACTTACCCCTCCATGTGTGACGCGATTTTAAATCGGCATAGATCGAAAGAGGTGAGGTTTGCTTCTCGTTTTCTTGTTTTGGTGGCGTTGGAGCTAATGTCTCGTCGGCTAAAACAAGCGATGGATTTGCAACTAAAATGGCAAAAAAGATTGCTGCTACTTTCAATAATTGTTTTGTCATAATGCTTTATCAGATTTTGCGCAAAAATAGATAAAACAATAGGCCAAAATATGATAAATATTATCTTTTAAAACTTT
The DNA here is from genome assembly GCA_016926405.1 of Bacteroidales bacterium. Classification (GTDB taxonomy): domain Bacteria; phylum Bacteroidota; class Bacteroidia; order Bacteroidales; family UBA6680; genus UBA6680. Next base: position 10,496 of record JAFGOQ010000144.1, on the reverse strand, counting down.
TTACATTAAAGTGAATTTTACCATGACAGGATTATGGTCTGAGTACTTAAACGAATAATCTAAAGTCTTAACTAAGTTGGGTTTTATATTTGGTGAAACCAAGAAGAAGTCAATAATGGTAGTTGAGCTTGTTTGTTTATTGTACTCGGTATCTAAATATCTATTTGTTGGCGATGTTGAATCGGTTATCCAAATCCAATTGGTTAAATAATTGGGTGAAATAGATGTTAACGAACCTCGTTTAGGAGCGTTGTTAAGCTTTGTGTTTGGTGGTGTTTGATTCCAATCGCCTCCTATTATTATGTAATTTCCTTTTTTGTATTCTGTTTCTAAAAACTCTTTCAGAAAATCCATTTGTTGTTGTTTAAGTGTTCCATCGTCGTAGGCCGAGTTGTGTGTGTTGATAATTAGTAGTTGTTTTCCGTTTTCAACAGGAATTCGGTTTACCATAAAACAGCGATCTAACATAAATATACTTGTTGGCCATGAGTAATTACCCGGAAAAGCAATTCTTATGGATTGTGAATATTTATATTTCGAAAAGAAAGCAAGACCCGAATTTGTTTTTCCCAGTGGGTTGTATAGTGGCATGGGAACATATTTTACTTTATAATTATAAGCAAACGATTTTGATGCGTAATTATTAAAAACAGAGTCAAACTTTATAAACTGGTTATTATTATAGCTTCGTTTTGAATCAAGATCCACCTCTTGTAGCATAATAAAATCTATAGAATTGTAATTTGATAGTGTTTTTGTAATCTCTTGTAAATTAATTTTAAACTGTTTATAAGGAGTGATTACCTTTTTGCCGCCATCGTAGAAAAAATCCATTTTGCTGTCTAATCCACAATATCCAATATTCCATATTAAGGCAGAAAATTGTGAACCAATTTTTAAAGTATCTGGATTATTATTTTCTGATAGCGTAATTTTTTCTTCGGGTTTAAAGTCGGTAACTGTTGCGAAAATCAAAAAGCAAATACATAAAGCTACTGTAACAGATATTATTGATATAATAATTTTGCCTATTTTCATTTTAGGTGAGTTTTAAAATTTATTCATTTTTCGAAAATACTCTTTATTATATAAAATCAAACCAACTTATGAAGTCAATTTCATTATCTGATTTTGGCTTGAGGTATATAATGAAGAAAAAAAATTAAAGAGTTTTGTATCGTAAAACCTGTGAAAATTCCTCGTTAATATCTATCTTTGGGCTACTTAAAATAAAAAATGATGAAGTTTGGAGTTGTAATTTTCCCAGGGTCAAATTGTGACCAAGATATGATCTATGTTTTAAGAGATATTTTAGGACATCAGGTAGTAGAGCTATGGCATAAAAACACCGATTTGCAAGGTGTTGAAGCTATAATGCTTCCAGGAGGATTTTCGTACGGAGATTATCTTCGTTCGGGAGCGCTGGCAAATCACTCTCCAATTATGGCAGAGGTAGTAAAATTTGCTAACAAAGGTGGATTGGTTGTGGGTATTTGTAACGGATTCCAGATTCTTTGCGAGTCGGGACTTTTACCAGGAGCTCTTCTTCATAATAATAGTCATAAATTTATCTGCAAAAATGTTTATCTAGTTCCAGATAACAATAAGTCGTGCATTAATGCTGATTTACAAAAAGATAAGCCTTTGCTAATTCCTATCGCTCATGGCGAAGGCCGTTATTATGCCGACGATGATACTATTGCAGAATTGCGCTCTAACAAGCAAATTTTGTTTAGATATTGTGATGCTAATGGAGACATTTCTAGCGAATCAAATCCTAATGGATCGATGGAGAATATTGCTGGTGTTTGTAATGCTAAGTTTAATGTTTATGGTATGATGCCTCACCCAGAGCGTGCATCAGACGAGGAGTTGGGTAATACCGACGGGAAGTTGATTCTTGAATCGCTTATAAATAATTGGATTAAAAAACATAATTAATAGATTTAAGAAAAGCGGCTAAGGCCGCTTTTCTTATTTTATCTCTCTTACGTCAATTATTGGTTCGGTAAATATTTCTGGGTTATTTAAAATGTATAAATATTTTTTGGCCACCTCTTCTGGCGACGACAATAGATTATTTCTTTTATAATCGATAAATTTTTCTAGGTCTGGAAAATCTTCTTTATTCTGCATCCTAATCTCGTCTTGCATTGTCGAGTCTACAACTCCTGGTGCTACCGAATAAATTCGGATAGGATTAGAGTTGTCTTTTTGTTCGTCGGCAATAACCATCGATATCATATCTAACGCTGCTTTTGAGCCACAGTATGTACTCCACGATTTTACTGTATGGCGACCTGCTCCCGAGCTTGTGTTAATAATTGTTTTTTGCGATTCGCTATTTTCGAAGGCTGCAATAAATTTGTTTGTTAATATTGCTGGTGCTATTGTATTGATATTAAAAGTATCGACAATAGAAGACGAATTTTGGCGACCTACAGGAGAAACAGGTCCTATAATTCCCGAATTATTAATTAAGATAATCTGATTCGCTTTATTATGATTCTCAAAAGAAAAATTATGCACTTGGTTAATATCCGATAAGTCTATTTTAATATGGTTAAAGTTATTGTGTACAATAGAGTTTGATCGAGATAAACCGTAAACAAAGTAGCTGTCCATTTCAAGAAATTTATCAACTAATGCTTTGCCTATTCCTCGGCTACTGCCTGTAATGTATACTATATTCATTATGTAAAAGTTATTTTGTTGATTTATTAAAATTGTCGCGCAACCAGCGTGGAAATATTATAGCTCCAATTATTAAATAGGGATAATAGCTTATTAAGCGCCATAAAAAAGCAAGTCCAACAGCATACGATAACATATTTTGCGGATCGGTATTTATAAAGTCGAAAAGAAATTCTTTAAAGATGAATTCGGCAAAACCACTTCCTCCTGGAGTTGGGCTAAGTAACATCATAATCCACATTACTAATTGCCTAGCAAAAATTATAAAATGGTCGTGAACAATAAAAAAGGCTAGAAAAAGTGTGTTAACAACCCAATATCGAGAAGTCCAAGAAACAGCTGTTGCAAAAAACGATTTAAGCCAAAATTTAAATGGTTTTCTTCTAAGTGCTCGCGAACTGAAAATAATATCGGCTCCTGCATCGTAGGCGTTTTTTTTCCATCGTCGTAGAAATGGTAATTTAAATACAAAAAGTATTGTTTTACGCAGACCAACAGGGTTTACAAACAATCCATAGCCAAGTAGAAAAACCCAAATTAATTTTATGCTGTATCCAACAATTGCAAACCAATAAAAACTATTTAGCAATATGTTTGAACTATATTTCTCTACATCGAATAGTAGGTGAGGGCTTACAAAAATAAATAGCAGAGGAAAGAATATTATAAAATATAACTCGTCTAAAAGCGATGTTGCCATTACAACAGCAGCGCTTTTTCCAATGTTTAGACCTGCTTTATGAACAAATATTATTGCAACACTAGTTCCTCCTATTGCCGATGGAGTAATTGCCGAGGCAAATTCCCACAAAAAAACCACTTTAATACTTTTTAACCACGATATTTCGCCATCGCTAAGTATTTTTAGACGAATAACGTATCCTACATCGCGCATAACCATTAATAAAACAGCTATAACCAACCAAAATATTGAATTCCACCCAAACGAAATATTGGAAAAAATAGATGGATCGAATTCTTTGTAAAGCATATATAAAATGAAACCACATCCAACAATTATTGGATAAATTATACGTGTTTTTCTTAAACTATCAATTGCTTTAAATCCTTTGTGATCCATAGTTAGCAATATACAAAAACATATTTATTTGCCCATTTATGTTGTAGCCCGATTTTATTATTCTGTTTGATAGTTAGGGACTTTAATATTTATGGAAATATTGAATCATACTTAGGTAATTATTACGATTTCCTACGAAATATTGAACCTTACCTAGGTAATTTTCTTTTTTACCATGGAAATAATGTTTTTTACCTAGGCAAAATGTTCTGTTTCTTGCTAAATGGTTATTGTTACTTAGGTATATTAAGTTATTTCAATAATGTTGGTGTAAGTTAAATGGAATAGGGTTTAATGTGTAAAAAAATATCTATTCTTGCAGGCAATAATAATTAAACAAATATAAATGTCAAAGCAGATAAAGTCGCATGTTGCTATTTTAATGGCCAATCTTATTTACGGTGTTAATTATGTTGTAGCAAAAGGTGTTATGCCCGATTATATTAAGCCTCTTGGTTTGGTTTTTTATAGAGTTTTAGGAGCTTCTATTTTGTTTTGGATATTTAGTCTTTTTCTTCCGAAAGAAAGAGTTGCTAAAAAGGATCTGCTTTATATTGCTGTTTGTGCAATTTTTGGAGTGGTTGGTAATCAGATGCTTTTCTTGGCTGGGCTTAATTACACCTCGCCAATTGATGCTTCAATTATGATGACTGTGAATCCTATTTTGGTTTTGGTAATAGCATCTATATTAATTAAAGAGAAAATAACTAATCGGAAAATTGTAGGAATTGTTGTAGGAGCTGCCGGAGCAATTTGGTTAATCATAAATAAAGGCGAGATTGACTTTTCGGCCAAACATTTCATGGGTAATATTATGATTTTTCTTAATGCCCTTTCGTATGCTTTATATTTGGTTATGATTAAGCCTATAATGATGAAGTATAAACCTGTTACTGTAATGAAATGGGTTTTTGTTTTTGGGTTAATTATGGTTATTCCAATAGCTGGTAATCAGGCAATGCAGGTTGATTGGGGGCAAATACCTACCTCAATTTATTTGTCTATAGGTTATGTTATTATATTTTCCACTTTTGTTGCCTATTTATGTAATATTTATGCTCTTCGAAATGTTAAGCCAACCACTGTAAGCATTTATATTTATTCGCAGCCCGTTATAGCAACTGTTGTAGCCATAATTTTGGGGCAAAGCGATCTTACTATTATTAAGATTTTAGCTGCTGTTTTGGTTTTTATTGGTGTTTATTTAGTGAGTATTCCACGAAAAAAGTTTTCGTTAAAAGAGAGTTTTCTGTTTCGTAAATTAATATCTTAGTGTTTATTATATTAAAACCAAATTAAACACAAAACTAAATGAATCTAGTAGAAACTATAGAAAACAGAACTAGTGTTCGAGATTTTTCTGATAAGAAAGTTAGTATTGAGGATCTTCGCGAAATTGTTCGCCTAGGAAGCATGGCTCCAAGTGTAAATAATTATCAGCCTTGGAAATTTGTGATTATTACGCGCCAAGAGATGTTGACTGATATGAGTAATGCCGTATCAAAAAAAGTTATGCAGTTGCCCGAATTGCATATTGAAGGGGCAAAAAATATTAAGTCGCAAGTTGAGTGGTTCTCTACTTTTTTTGAAAAAGCACCAGCAGTAATAGCAGTTTGTTTAAACGACTATGTTAGTGTTTTAGAACAGGGTACTCAACTTAGTCACGAAGAAATTAATAAGCAACGAAATTACCCTGATATACAGAGTGCTGGGGCGTGTATTCAGAATATGCTTTTAGCAGCCGTTAATTTAAATTTAGGAGCTTGTTGGATGAGTGCTCCAATGATTGCCTCCGATGAAATTGCTTCAAAAATATGGCTAACAGCAAATGATAAGTTAATTGCTATGGTTGCTATTGGTTATCCTAAAAACAAGATTGCTCCACGAGCTAAAAAGGATATTAAAGATTTAATTGTTGAGATTTTATAATTGATGACTATTCTTTCAGATAGTCGTTAATAGTTTCCATTAACAGCTCAACATTAATAGGTTTTTCGAAGTAATGGTTAACACCTGTTTCCATTACTTCTTCTTTTTGTTTGGCATCAGAAAATCCTGTTTGTACAATTATAGGTATTTTACTTCCCGATTCTCTTATGAATTGCGCCACCTCTGTTCCCGACATAACAGGCATTTTAACATCAAGAAGCAATAAATCTATTTGCGAAATAGTCTCAAACAAATCAACAACTTGTTGTCCTGTTTCGGCAAAAATTAAATGAGCTTTAGTGTCTTCAAATAATTCTTTAAATAGTAAGGTGTTTTGTTCTTCGTCTTCGGCAATTAAGATTACTTTATTTTTCCACAAATAATTTTCTCCAATGTGAGGAGTGTGATGTGCCAATTTACCTTGTGGTACAGGTATTGTAAATGTAAACGAGACTTTGCTTTTTGAGCTTTGTTTAATGTTTAGTTCGCCCGACAAAAGTTGAGTTAGCCCAGCAGCAATATTTAAACCTAGGAATTCGCGTCCATTTGAGATGTCAAGAATTTTGTTGATGTCAATATCTTGATTGTTTATAGAGTTAACTAATTTATTAGGAATTAATTCGCCACAGTAATCAACCGATAATTTTAATAGATAGTCGTCAGTGTAGGTAGCTCCTAATATTATTTTTCCAGAAACTGAATATTTAAAAGCTATGTCTAATAGGTATCTAAATATTTGTTCAACCCTACCGCTGTCAATATAAACTAAGCTTTTTTCGTTTTCTATTAACGAGGTTACAATTTCTATGTTTTTGTTATAAACCATATCGTTTTTCTGTTGATAAAACGATTTAAGGTTTGATAGAATAACATTTATATTATAGTCGTTGCAGATAACAGAAATCTGATTATTAATAATAAGAGAGATGTTAATTACATCGTCCATTAAAACAGTCATATCGCGAGCGCTAGAGGTTAGGCTATTCAATAACTGACTTCTCTCTTCGGGGTTGAGTTCTTTTTTTCCTAATAAATGAGCGTAACCTAAAACAGCATTTAATGGAGATCGCATTTTGTGCGAAACTTCTGTAATGAATTTTGATTTTATGTTGTTTTGTTTTTTTATCTCATCTTCAGATAAACTAATTGAATCTTTTAAGTTTGCTAAAGCTGTTACATCGGAAATTACGGTAAGAATAAATTTATTGGAAATAGTTGTTTGTTTAAATTCCAGATGCTTAACCTTATTACGGTGAATTAATTGAGTTTTAAAAGATGTTGGGATTTTTCTAGATATTGTATGTGAGATGTTTTTTTCAATTTTCTTCTGTATTTCAGAATCCTCAAAAACTAAGTCATCTTTTAAATATAGTCTAGCGTTTTCGGTTGATTGATTATCGGAAAGAATTTGTACAATTTGACCTTGTTTATTGTGAAGAAATATTACTTCGTCGGCAAGCGAACATATTTTGTTTAATAGTTCGCCCGATTGCATTAAGTCGGCAGGAAATTTTTCTTCTAGGTTTTTTGTCATATTCAATTATTAAAAATTGTCTTAAGATAACAAAAAAAAAGTAGTTTTTATAACAGGTAAGCGCTACAGCAGCAATTCTCCTTTGCCTTGTCGTATTATTTGATACTCGTCGGAAACCAAATCGACAATAGTAGATGGGGTGTTGTCTCCATAGCCTCCGTCAATAATTAGATCAATTTTTTCAGAATACTTTTCGTAAATAAGTTCAGGATCGGTATGATATTCAATAATATCGTCGTATTGAATTAATGAAGAGGAGACAAGTGGGTTGCCAAGCTCTTCGATGATAGCTTTACAAATATTATTGTCGGGAATACGTATTCCGATAGTATTCTTTTTTGTTTGAAAAATTTTTGGAACCATTTTACTTGCCTCTAGAATAAAGGTGAATGGTCCTGGTGTATTATGCTTAATTATTTTAAAATTCTGATTATTTACCGATCGAGCAAATTTTGATAAGTTGCTTAAATCGGAACAAATAATTGAGAAGTTAGCATCTTCGGGTTTAATATTCTTCTCTTTTGCTAGTTTTTCTATTGCTTTGTGATTGTTCATGTCGCAACCAATGGCGTATACTGTATCTGTAGGATAAATAATAAGTCCACCTTTTTTTAGGTGCGATACTATATTTCTTACTATTCTGTCGTTAGGATTTTCGTTGTATAGTTTTACTAGCATAATAGAATAAGGATAATTGTTCTGTTTATAATTAATGATTTTAACTTTTAGTCACTTTGAACGAAGTCGAAATGTTATGTTTAACAATGTAACAATCTTCAGACTTCGCTCAAGATGACTTTTTATTAAAGTTATTAAAAAGCCTTATTTAATTATTTCAGATTAATAAATTCTTTTAAATCTGATTTTAAGATTTTGTTAATCTCTTCAATATTTTCATTTTTAGTTTCGGTAAACAAGAAACCAAAAACAGGATATTCAGTGTAATCAATTTTGCGAAGCTCTAAAACATTTTCAAATGATGAACTGAATTTATCCCAATTTATAGATTCAATCATCGACGAATTAATGTCTTTTGGGAGGCTTGCGATAATCATACTGTATGTTTTGTCGTCTTTGCCTTTTAATATTTCGTCCCAATTAGGTTTTTTGCTATTCATAAAATAGTCGTAGATATTTATGTTGTAAGCAAAATGAGCTAAATCTGTAAGGCACCATCCGGTAAATCGCATTGGATTTATTTCTATAGGAATTATTTCGCCTTGGTCGGTTACCTTTACCTCGATGTGCATTGGGAAATTTTTAATTTTTGCCAACGCTCCAATTTTAACCAATAAATACTCGAAGACATCGTGATAATGCTCAACAATTTCTTTAGATGTTATGTATGCTCTGTCTGTTAAATCGTCTTCGTTAGGGAATATGTGTTCGAGAATGTTTAGAATTACAGGTTTTTTGTTTTCGTCGAAATAAACATCGATGGCAAATTCTTTTCCTGGAATATTTTGCTCGATAATGAAATTTGTAGAGTCTATAACTTCGGCAGGATAAAGTTCTTTTGCAAGAATCATCTCTTCTTCAATAGACTTTACAATTTTGTTCCATTCGGAATCTTCTTTTACTTTATAAACACCCATGCTGAAAAAACCTACAGCAGGTTTAATTATAAATGGTTTTGCAATTTTGGTTGTGTCAACATTTTTTAAATCGGTAATTTTTACTCCTTGGTAAAAGAAATCGGGAAATATGGGTTTTATAAGATCTCTGAATTTTATTTTATCTTTGAAAAGATTAATTTTTTCTGGAAGCGTAGTCTCTGCTAAATTATTGTTAATCCAATTTATAGCATTCTCGGAGTTGCTGTATATTTTTGGGTTTTTGCTGTTTTTTGCTTTTGCAATAAAGTCAATTTCCTCGATACAGTTGGCGTTTTCGGGTAAATTTAGAGTCGAATAATTTTTGTGCTTAAGCACTTCAAATTTATTCTCTATTAATGTCGATTTTAAAAAATCGGAAACGTAAGGTTTATCAAGTATTAACATTGTGGTATGGTTTAAAAAATAAAATCCTCAAATATTATTAATAGATGAGGATTTTATTTAAAGGTTTATCATAATATTAATTAGTCCATTTTTTTTGCGTCAGCAATAAAAGTAGCCAATCCACTATCGGTTAAAGGATGTTTTAATAGACCTTCGATAGCCGAAAGAGGGCAAGTTGCAACATCGGCACCAACCTCAACACATTGGTTAATGTGCATTGTGTGTCTGATAGAAGCGGCTAAAACTTGAGTGTCGAAATCGTACTCGCGGTACATGTCAACAATTCTGGCAATTAGGTCTATCCCGTCAGTCGAAATATCGTCTAGTCTACCAACAAAAGGAGAAACGTAAGTAGCACCTGCTTTAGCTACCAAAAGAGCTTGTCCTACAGAAAAAACTAGTGTGCAGTTTGTACGGATACCTTTGTCTGTAAAGAATTTAATTGCTTTAATACCGTCTTTAGTACAAGGGATTTTGACAACAATTTGCTTGTGTAATTTTGCTAGCTCTAATCCTTCTTTAACCATTCCTTCGTAATCGGTAGCAAGAACTTCGGCACTTACATCGCCATCAACCAAATCACAAATAGCAAGATAATGGTTTAAGACATTTTCTTTACCCTTAATTCCTTCTTTGGCCATTAGCGAAGGGTTTGTTGTAACTCCGTCTAATACTCCAAGTTCGTTCGCCTCCTTAATCTGAGCCAAGTTTGCTGTGTCAATAAAGAACTTCATTGTAAGTCTGTTTTTAAAAAAAATATCCTCGAATATATGCAAAAAATAAGTTTCAGTATATTCAGTTTATTTTCTGTTTATGTGTGAATTTGGACACAAATGTAACAAGAAATTTTGTTTCCAAAAGCCTTATTCGTCAATTGCACGAAATCGAACTATTATTATCTGATTCCGAACAGTATGCATAAAATTACAAAATGTTATTATTCAGTATTATAGCAATTTACGGTTTAGGGATTAATTTTTGTGAGTAAGTTAACAAGGTTTAACATTAAATAATACAAAATGGAATATATTATTACCATAATTATTGGAATAGTAGTAGTTGTTTCTGTAGGATACTATATTGGATACTTTAAAGGTAAACGAGAGAAGCAAGAAGACGCTTTTAGGAAAGGTGTAAGCAAAGGTATTGAAGAGGCCACAAAGGAGATGGATGAGTTGTTTTCGAAAATAAAAGGCACAAAAAAGGGATAAGCTACTTGTATCGCACCGCTACAACCACATACCCTTGCTACCTTCCG
>JAFGOQ010000143.1 GCA_016926405.1 Bacteroidales bacterium | reverse complement strand
CTTAACATTTGTATTAGGACAGTTAGTTGCTAATCCTGTCTCCAAACAAGAGGCTAAAACAATTGCAACAAACTTTTTTAAAAGTAACGCACCAAAAACAAGATCAATCAATCGAATAACCAAAACAATCATTGAAAAACATAACGACAACAATTCTTTCTATATTTATGGGTTTGAAAAAGGAGGATTTGTTATTGTTTCAGCTGACGATGATGCGTCTCCTATTTTAGGTTACTCTTTCACAAGTAACATCTCAGATAATCTAAACCCTAGTATTAAGTATCTCTTTGAACAATTCAACAACGAAATTAGTGATGCAAAAAGGCATAAAAGTAGAAATTCAAATTTCAAAGAGCAATGGAATAATTTAAGAGACAATAGTTACAAGTCCAACAGAGAAGCAAACAAACCAATTTTAAAAACAGCATGGAATCAAGAACCTTACTATAACGCTTTATGCCCTACAGGAACACCAGTTGGTTGTGTAGCTACAGCAATGTCACAAATAATGTTTCATCACAAATGGCCAGCTTCAGGTAATGGATGGCATAAATATATTCCAGAAGACCATCCTGAATACGGCGCTCTTTCTGCAGAATTCGAATCAACGACTTATGATTGGGACAATATGACTTTTGCACTACTTCCAACAAGTACTAATGAACAGAAAAAAGCTATATCCACTCTTTGCTATCAAGCAGGCGTTTCTGTAAATATGAATTATGGTCCTGATGGATCGGGTGCAAATTCGTCTGATGTAATGTATGCATTAACATCATATTTTAAATATGATCCTTCATCTATAAAAAAGGTTACCTATAACAAAGATGAAGAAACTGAATATTTTAATACTATTAAGAACGAAATAGATAACAATCGTCCAATCTATTATGATGGAGGTGGTGACGAAGGTGGACACGCATGGATTTGTGATGGATATGACAACAATAATAAAGTCCATATCCATTGGGGATGGGGCGGCGCTTACGATGGTTACTTCCTATTATCCAACATGGTAGGAGGAGATTATGACTTCACAAAATACAACTCTATGATTATCGGTATTCAACCTGGTAACGCTAATCAAGAAATGCTATGGACAAAGCAAGCAAGTGGTTTTAAAGCAAAATCTCGAGGAATTCAAAATATTTCTGCTATTGATGAACGAACAGCTTGGGCTGTATCATACGATGGATCTGGCGACAAAGCTACAACAAAAGATTTCACACGAACTACTGATGGTTACACATGGAAATCAGGCGAAATCAATGCTACTGACACAGATGGATTAAGCTCTGCTATGATAAGTGCTGTAAGTAAAGACATTGCATGGGTTGCTTTATTTGACGGAACAAATGGTGGTGGAAAAATTGTTAAAACATCTGACGGTGGTAAGAATTGGATTACACAATCATCTGCAAGCTTCACTGCTCCTAACGGATTTCCTAATATAGTACATTTTTGGGACAAGAATAACGGCTTCTGTCAGGGAGATCCTAATGATGGCTATTTCGAAATATACACCACTTCTAACGGCGGGGAAAACTGGAATAGAGTTTCAAAAGCAAATATTCCTTCAAATTTAGATAAAGAATATGGAACTATTGGTCGTTATGCTGTATATGGCAATAATGTTTGGTTTGCGACTAATAAAGGACGTATTTATAAATCTACTGACAAGGGCTTAAACTGGGTTGTTTATAAAACACCCATCTCGGATGCAAGTTTCGAACTATCATTTAAAGATGAAAATATAGGTATTATACAAGCCAAAGGTGAAAATAATCAAACTGCTTATATTACTAATAACGGTGGAGAAACATGGAATATACTAAACTACACTGGAAATTTCTATAAAAACAGTTTTAAATTCATTCCAAACTCAGACTTATTAATAACTACTGGTGCTGATCTTAAAACTCCGTCAGCAGGAATATCATACAGCACAGATAATGGTTCTACATTTACTGATTATGCAGAGTTCTATCAAAACTATCAAATACTTGCTATAGGGTCAACTGGAACTAATGCAATTTGGGCAGGAGCGTATAATTCAGACGAAAATAATGATGGAATGTGGAGATATGGTAATTCGCTTTTTACAGCTGATTTCACAACAGACAAAACTGATTACTGCTCTGAAGAAGTAACTTTTAATGAAGCATCATTCGGAAATCCAGATTCGTGGACATGGAATTTTGGCGAAGGAGCAACCCCTGAAACAGCTGAAGGCAAAGGTCCTCATAAAGTAAATTATTCTTCGAAAGGCTATAAAACAATTACTCTAACTGCAAAGAAGGGCAGTAATCAACATGAATTAATAAAAGAAAATTCTATTCATATATCTACATCAACACCTGTTATTTCTACGATAACTGGAGAAACTTCAGTTAACATTAACGAAAGCCATTCTTATACCGTTGAGAAAATAGAAAAAGCAACCTACAATTGGGAGATCCCAAATAATTGGAAAGGAACATCCGAAACAAATAGTGTTAATATAACTTTTACTTCTCAAGGGACAAGTAATATTAAGGTAACTCCAAAAAATGCATGTGGAATAGGTTCTTCTGTTGAATTAGAAATAACTGTTGCTGCAGTTACAGGTATTGATGATTTTGAAAAAAATATATTAACAATATACCCTAACCCAACAAAAGATGTAATTATAATTAATGGCATTAATAATGTTAATCTAACTATATATAATAGTGCTGGTAAAACAGTAAAAACTATCAATAATTATCAAGAGAATCAAACTATTAACGTTTCAGATCTAGAACCAGGAATATATTTTGTTAGAGTTTTAATTAAAAACAAAATAATTTCTAAAACTATTAGTATTGTAAAATAATAAGTTTCAATCATAACAAAAAAACCGCTATTCAAATGAATAGCGGTTTTTTTGTTATACAATATTCTAATATTCAATTTCATAATATTTTGCCATCTCAGCTCTCGAAACAAGTTCGACCTTAATATTCATCCAAACATCAACAACAGGTCTATCTCTCTCTTTAGTTTCAACCTCAGCTATTTTCGAAATTGTCTCGAAACCACTCATAACTCTACCAAATACAGTGTATTTACCATCTAAATGAGGAGCCCCATTTCTGTTTTCAACAATATAAAACTGAGCGCTATTACTTTTTACTCCAGGCTCACTACTTGGCGATGCTATAGATCCATATAAATGCTTAATATTTTTTCTGATTTCGGGCATCATACCTCCAGCTTTCAGATATTCTAAATCCTTAGGATTTGGATTCTTCTTAAATCTAGGATTACCTCCTTGAATCATAAAATGATCAATAACTCTATAAAAATCGGTACCATCATAAACACCAAGCTTTACTAAACGAACAAAGTTTTTTTTATGCTCGGGAGTTTCGTCAAACAATATCAATTTAATTTTACCTAAACGAGTGGTAATAGTAATCAAGTAATCGTGCTCTGCATCAGGAATAGGCTCATAAGTAAGCTTGCCTTCAGATTGAGTTTGACCATTTACTGTTAAAAACAAAAAAAACGAAATAAAAAATAACAATGTTCTATTCATATCTACAGTTTTAGTTATCCAAGAATTGCACCAACAATAGTAGCCGACATTAACGAAGCTAAAGTACCAGCAAGTAAAGCCTTTAATCCAAATTGTGAAAGCAACACTCTTTTATTAGGAGCAAGAGAACCAATACCACCAATCTGAATTCCAATTGATGCAAAGTTTGCAAATCCGCACAACATATATGTTGCCATGATAATTGATTTTGGTGAAGCAAAAGCACCAGCTGCTTTAAGATCTGAAAGACTCATATAACCAATAAATTCTGTCATAATAATCTTCTCACCAAGCATACGTCCAACAAGAGTAATATCGGCCGAATCAACACCAATAAGCCACATAAGCGGAGCAAAAGCATATCCTAAAATAAATTGCAACGAAAATTCGTGATACTGACCATTTGTTACATCGGCAATCCAACTATTAATCGAAGTCCAATCGCCAATCTTTAGACATGTATAATTTACCATTGCCAGAAGCGAAATAAACACAAGCAACATTGCTGCAACATTAACAGCTAATTTTAAACCTTCAGTAGTACCATTGGAAATAGCATCAAGAACATTTTTTCCAATTTTCTCTTTTGTTATTTCAACATTCGCACTAACCTCTTCTGTTTGCGGATATAATATTTTAGAAATTACAACAACTCCAGGAGCTGCCATAATTGAGGCCGCTAACAAATGCTTTGCAAACATTAATCGCTGAACAGGATCATCGCCACCTAAAAAGGAAATATAAACAGCTAACACACCTCCAGCTAAAGTCGCCATACCACCAGACATAACCAGTAAAATTTCCGATTTAGTCATTTTCTCCAAATAAGGTTTAATAAGAAGAGGTGACTCCGTTTGACCAAGAAAGATATTTCCTGCCACTGACAAACTCTCAGCTCCTGATAATTTTAAAGCTTTAGTTAATCCCCATGCTAAAACATAAACTACCTTTTGGATAATTCCAAAATAAAATAAAATACTTGTTAAAGCAGAAAAGAAAATAATGGTTGGGAGTATTGTTACAGCGAAATTCACAAGTGGCATTTCTATCTTTCCTGTAACAAAAGCTTTGAATAAAAATTGAGTACCTGCCTGTGTAAAATCTAATATTTTAACAAACATTTTCCCAACAACTTCAAAAAACGATTGTATAACAGGAACCTGTAAAACACCAATTGCCAATAGCACCTGAATACCCAGTCCTATAGCAACAACTTTCCAATTAATTGATCTCCTATCGGCACTAAAAAGCCAAGCTACACCAACCAAAACAACCATTCCTAAAAGAGCTCTAAGAATGTTAATAAAATTCAAATTAAAACCCTTACTGGCTGGTAAAATATTACCTTTTGCAACACTTGCAGTATCAACAGATGCTATATTATCTGAATCTGATTGATTACTAATTGTTGTATCAACAACTGTTTGATTTTGGCCAACACTATCTATCTCTTGAGCATAAACTGAGCCAGCCCACAACATAGAAATAGCTGTGAACAAAATAAATAAAACTTTCCTCATTATAAATATTTAATATGTCTGATTATTTCTTTCTGCGTTCAATTTCGTCGCGCACCTTGGTAGCAAATTCGTAATTTTCTTCTTTAATAGCCTCATCTAGCATATTGTTAAGATCAGCTAAAGAAATATCTGCCAACGAACTTTTTTTACCTTCCTCTATCATCATTTCATCATCGTCATCATCATCAAAAGGAGTTTCCGATGCAGATGCTTCAGAATCCAAAACGATACCCGCTCTATCTAATATTTCTTCGGTAGTATACACAGCACTTTTAAATCGCAATGCCAAAGAAACAGCATCAGATGTACGTGCGTCAATTTCGTGAGTTACTTTTCCATCAGAGCATAATAACTTAGAATAAAACACCCCTTCGTCTAATTTATAAATTAAAACTTCGAGTAGTTTCACATTAAAATTATTAGCAAAATTAACAAACAGATCATGTGTTAAAGGTCGTGGCGGAGTAAGACCTTCAAGTTGAATAGCTATAGACTGAGCCTCGAAACCACCAATAATAATAGGTATTCTACGCTCTCCACCTGCCTCGCTTAACACCAATGCATAAGCACCCGACTGTGTCTGGCTGTAAGAAATCCCCAAAACATTTAACTTAATTTTTTGCATAAAAATGAACTGTTTTATCTACAAATATAAAGAAATTATACATCCAACATCAAGAATATCTGATTGATTTATTGATTACCCCATGGTAATCAAAACAACTATAAAATTTTTGGCTCTTAATAAATCTAAATTTGGCTAGATATAACAACAATGGATCTCTACAAAAAACAGAAATATCATCTGCCTATATTTTACAATAGCAGTAAAATACACCAAATTAACCCTTAACAACTTAGCTTTACAGAAAAAAACAATTTTAATACATTATATTTGTACCGTATTCAAAATACAGCACTATTAAGAAAATGTGTTTTGAGTTATATAGAAGAGTGGAGAGATCAGGCTCAATGAAACTCTAGCAACCTCTTATTTAAGAAAGGTGCTAATACCTGTTCCGATAAGGAAAATTATAACTAAAATTAAAAACATGAAAAAAAGACATCTTACTTTTCTATTAATCAGTTTCTTCTCTACAAAAGCTTTTCTACTTTATTATTCGCTTATCCGAATGTATAGCTTGTAAAAGACAATTTCTGCTGTCTCAACAAACAACGCCTCTTTTATTTTTCACAATTAAGCTATACAAAATGACACTCTATTATATTTTATTCCGCCCTCGCGAGGTTGGGTTCATGCATACATAAACGCAGCTATATCAGCAATATAATTATTACACACCAGTAATAAAATGGGATAACTATATCCAAGAAATAAATTTCAAACAAAAAAAAAACATAAAAAATGAATCTTAAAAAATACCATTTCGACACATTACAGGTACATGCAGGACATACTCCAGATAACGACACTCTATCGAGAGCTGTTCCTTTATATCAAACATCATCGTATATTTTTAAAAATGCAGAACACGGAGCTAGCCTTTTTGCTCTAAAAGAATTCGGCAATATCTATACTCGATTATCAAATCCTACAACAGATGTGTTCGAACAACGAGTGGCAGCTCTCGAAGGAGGTGTAGCTGCTTTGGCGACAGCATCAGGTCATTCTGCACAATTTATAGCCTTAACAAATATTCTTGAAAACGGCGATAATTTTGTCTCTTCTCCATATTTATACGGAGGAACCTATAACCAATTTAAAGTTTCATTCAAAAAATTAGGCATTAATGTGAGTTTCGCAAAAGACATTGAAGCAACTAGTTTCGAAAAACTAATAAATAAAAAAACAAAGGCTATATATATTGAAACCATAGGTAATCCAGGATTTGCAATACCCGATTTTGAATCATTATCAACACTAGCCAAAAAATACGATTTGCCACTAATTGTTGACAACACTTTTGGAGCCGCAGGATATTTATGTAAACCTATTGAACTAGGAGCAAACATTATTGTATCATCTGCCACTAAATGGATTGGTGGCCATGGCACCTCTATTGGTGGAGTTATTATTGACGGAGGAAATTACAATTGGGGTAATGGAAAATTCCCTCAATTTACTCAACCATCTGAAGGATATCATGGCCTTAAATTCTGGGAATCGTTTAAAAACCTGGCTTTTATTGTAAGAGCAAGAGTTGAAGGGTTACGCGATTTCGGGCCTGCCATAAGTCCATTTAACTCATTTTTGCTAATACAAGGATTAGAAACATTATCGTTACGCGTTCAACGTCATGTTGACAACACTTTAAAACTAGCCGAATGGTTACAAAATCACCCAAAAGTAAAAAGTGTTAATTACCCTGGATTAAGAAACAATCCATATTACACAAATGGTAAAAAATATTTAAAAAATGGTTTCGGTGGCGTTCTTACTTTCGAAATAAAAGGCTCTAAAGAACAAACATCAAACTTTATTGATAATCTAAAACTTACAAGCCACTTGGCAAATGTTGGCGACGTAAGAACTCTAATAATTCAACCTGCGGCTACAACTCATCAGCAACTTACTAAAGAAGAACAACAAGCAGCAGGAATAACTCCTACTCTATTGCGCGTATCAGTTGGAATAGAAAACATTGAAGACATAAAAAATGATTTCCAACAATCATTTTCCAAAATTAATCTGGAGGCTTAAATAATAACATGTATGGAAAGAAAAATATTAGCAACCAACGAAACTTTAGTTTTAGAAAACGGCATAAAGTTACACAACCTAAATATTACATATCACTCTGCTGGTAAACTAAACAATAATAAAAGCAATGTAATTTGGATCTGCCATGCACTTACTGCAAATTCAGATATTAACAATTGGTGGGAAAACAGTGTCGGCAAAGGAAAAGTTTTCGACACAAATAAATATTTTGTGATCTGTGCAAATATCTTAGGATCGACATATGGCACAACAGGGCCTCTTTCTATAGACCCTGAAACTAATGAACCTTACTATCACAATTTCCCCGAAATCACAATAAACGATATAGTTAAAGCTCACCAAATCTTAAAAACCCATTTACAAATAAACAAAATAGAGCTTTTAATTGGTGGATCTATTGGTGGGTTTCAAGCATTGCAATGGTCTATTACCGAACCTCTATTAATAAATAAATTGTGTCTTATTGCAACAAGTTATCAAGCTACACCTTGGTCTATTGCTTTTAACGAGACTCAACGAATGACAATAAGAGCCGATCAAACATGGACAGAAAACCGCCAAGATGCTGGCCGATTAGGATTAAAAGCAGCCCGAGCAATTGCTTTATTAAGCTATCGAAATTACAATGCTTATAATACAACACAACAAGGGTATAACGAAAACAACATTCACAAAGCTATTTCGTACCAAAATTATCAGGGCAACAAATTATTATTAAGATTTAATGCCTTTTCATATTGCTGTTTACTGAATACTTTCGACTCGCACAATATTGCCAAAAAACAACAAAAAGCAGAAGATATATTAAAAACGATTATAGCCAAAACAGCAATTATTGGAATCAACTCCGATATGCTTTTCCCAAATACCGAACAACAATTTTTGGCTAATAACATTAAAAACTCGTCGTTCGAAATTATCTCGTCAGATTTTGGCCACGACGGTTTTTTAATAGAGACAGACAAAATTTTTCCAATCGTAAATAAACTATTAGAGCATGAACAGTAAACTAAACATTGGCCTTTTTGGTTTTGGTGTAGTTGGCCGAGGCTTATACGATGTAATAAAACATGTACAAACAACACGCATAGAGATCAGCAAAATAGTTGTTAAAGACAGATTTAAAAAGAGACTAATTGATAGTGATATTTTCTCTTTTTGCCACAACGATATTTTGCACGACAACAACATAAATTTGGTTGTTGAACTTATCGACGACCCTACTGAGTCGTACAAAATTGTTTCATCGGCACTTAAAAATGGCAAAAACGTTGTCTCAGGAAACAAGAAGATGATTGCCGAAAACCTGCCAGAATTAATTCAACTACAAAAAACTTTCAACGTCTCTTTACTGTACGATGCATCGGCTTGTGGCAGCATTCCTGTAATAAGGAATTTAGAAGAGTACTACGACAACGATCTGCTAACAAAAATTACAGGAATATTAAATGGCTCGTCAAACTATATTTTATCGAGTCTTTTCAACAGTAGCCAAATTTATTCAGAAGCATTAAAAGAGGCTCAAGAAAAAGGGTTTGCCGAAAGCAACCCTACATTTGATGTAGACGGCTTCGACTCACTTTACAAATTAGTTATTCTAACTCTCCATGGATTTGGAGTATATATCAACCCTTCTGATATTTTCAGAATAGGAATATCAAACATCAACAATAAGGATATTGAATATGCTAAAGAAAAAGGATGCAAAATAAAACTTGTTGGCGAAGTTTATAAAATTTCGAAAGACCAACTTTCTCTTTATGTAATTCCTCGTCTGGTAAACCAATCGAAATACATTTACAATGTTGAGCAAGAATATAACGGCGTAGTTATTAAAGGTGAATTTTACGACAAGCAGTTTATGTTTGGAAAGGGTGCTGGTGGAAACCCAACTGGTTCGGCTGTTCTTTCCGATATAACCGCACTTAGTTATAATTATAAGTATGAATATAAGAAACTAGAATACTTTAACCCACCAGTGTACAATACTAATAACTATCTAGTTATTTATCTACGATATTCAGATACCAACGAGCTAAAACACTTCAATTTTACCGAAATATACGAAAAGCACAATGGTAATAGCTTCAATTATGTTACTGGCAAAATAAAATTATCATCGCTTATAGCTATTAAAGACATTATTCCATCTCTCGATGTCTTTATTGCTCTTACAAACAATAATTATGAATAACATAAACTACATAAAAGAACAACTAAAAAATAGAATTTTAGTTCTTGACGGTGCAATGGGATCGTTAATACAACAGTATAATTTAACCGAAACAGATTTTCGCGGAACACAATTTATAAATCACAGCTGCAATTTAATTGGCAACAACGACATTCTGTGTATCACTCAACCGCATATTATTAAAGAGATACACAAACAGTATCTTGAGGCAGGAGCAGATATTATTGAGACTAATACCTTTAATGGAACCAACATTTCTCAATCCGATTATCTTACTCAAGACTATGTTTATCAGATAAATTACGAAGGTGCAAAAATAGCAAAAGAGGCAGCCAATATATTTACGCTAGCCAATCCTAACAAACCCCGCTTTGTTGCCGGATCAATGGGACCAACAAACCAAACAGCATCAATGTCGCCAGATGTTGACAATCCCTCTTTCCGAAAAGTTACTTTCGACACATTAGTTAATTCTTACTCCGTTCAAGCAAAAGGATTGCTCGATGGTGGTGCCGATATTCTTTTAATAGAAACAGTTTTCGACACATTAAATGCTAAGGCAGCAATATTTGCTATTAAAGAAATTGAAGAAGAAAAGGGTTACCAAATTCCTATCATGATTTCGGGAACAATCACCGATATTTCGGGCAGAACTTTATCGGGGCAAACGGTAGAAGCTTTTTACACATCGCTTTCGCACGCTAATCCAATAAGCATTGGGTTAAACTGTGCCTTTGGTGCCAAGCAGATAAAACCATATATAAAGGCTCTTTCAGACATTTCTGAGTTTGCCGTTTCGTCGCATCCCAATGCTGGACTACCAGACGAACTAGGCGAATACACACAAGATGCCATTAATATGGGAGTGGTTATTGAGAGTATTATTAAAGATGGTTTGGTAAATATCATTGGAGGTTGTTGCGGAACAACACCCGAACATATTAAAGTTATTGCCCAAATAGCCTCAAAATACTCACCACGAATTATCCCAAATAGTAATTCATCAACAACATTATCGGGGTTAGAAGTTCTTAAAGTAGACAAGACGTCAAACTTTATAAACATTGGCGAGCGAACAAATGTAGCTGGATCGGCTAAATTCGCACGACTAATACGCGAAGATAAATTCGAAGAGGCAATAGCCATTGCCGAAGAACAAGTAGAAGGCGGTGCTCAAGTTATAGATGTATGCATGGACGATGCTCTAATTGATGGTTGTCAGGCCATAAAAAAGTTTCTTAATCTAATTGCTTCGGAGCCTAACATATCTAAGCTACCAATAATGATAGATTCTTCTGATTTTAACATAATTGAAGCTGGATTAAAATGTACACAAGGAAAATCAATTGTAAACTCTATAAGTTTAAAAGAGGGCGAAGAGGTTTTTATTAAACACGCATCGACAATTAAAAAATATGGTGCTGCAATTGTTGTTATGCTTTTCGACGAAAAAGGGCAAGCCGACACTTTTTATCGAAAAACAGAAATTGCCAGCAGGGCTTACAACATTCTCACAAAGAAGGTAAAATTCGCAGCGCACGACATTATAATTGATCCCAATGTTTTGGCAATTGCTACTGGTATAAAAGAGCATAACAATTACGCTGTCGATTTTATAAAAACATGTAAATGGATTAAAGAAAATCTTCCTCACGTAAAAATTAGCGGCGGAGTTAGCAATGTTTCATTCTCTTTCAGAGGAAATAACTATGTGCGAGAAGCAATGCATTCTGTTTTTCTTTTCCATGCAATTAATAATGGTCTCGACATGGGTATTGTAAATCCCTCGATGTTGCAAATTTACGACAACATAAAGCCTGATTTATTAAAACTAACAGAAGATGTAATACTTAACAGAAGATTAGATGCCACCGAAAGATTAACATTCTTTGCCGATAAATTATCAAACCAAAACACCAAAAACAATCAAGAAAAGGAGTGGCGTAAACTATCGCTTGAAGAGCGTATAAACCATTCGCTTATAAAAGGAATTACTGAATTTATTACTGACGATATTACCGAAGCACTCAGTAAATACCCAAATCCAATAGACATAATAGAACAGCCTCTAATGAATGGAATGGAAACTGTTGGAGACCTTTTTGGTGCTGGAAAAATGTTTCTTCCTCAGGTTGTAAAAAGTGCTCGTGTTATGCGAAAAGCTGTTGACATACTCCAACCTCTTATTAAACAAAATAACTCTACTTACGGCAAATCATCAAAAGCAGGAAAAGTTGTTTTGGCTACAGTAAAAGGCGACGTGCACGACATTGGTAAAAACATTGTTGGCATTATTCTTTCGTGCAACAATTACGAAGTTATTGACTTAGGTGTAATGACTCCTGCCGAGAAAATTATTGAGACGGCCATTACCGAAAAGGCCGACATTATTGGACTAAGTGGATTAATAACTCCTTCGCTACACGAAATGGTTTCTGTTGCTAAACTTTTGCAAGACAACAATCTTTCAATTCCGTTAATAATTGGTGGGGCAACAACATCGGTAATGCATACTGCTGTTAAAATTGCTCCTCAATATAATGCTCCAGTAGTTCATGTTAAAGATGCTTCGCGAACAAGCGGAACTATAAACAACCTTATTAACAACAGAGAAACTTTTCACAAACAAATAAAACAACAATACAAGTTAGAACAACAAAAATTCAAGCAACGACAAATAAACAAAGAATATATATCGCTTGTCGAAGCACAAAAAAACGGCTTTAAAACAGACTGGGACAACACAACTATTAACACTCCAAACAAGTTAGGAGTTACTGTTTTAAGGAATATTGATATCGACACTATTACTCCATTTATCGATTGGACTTTCTTTTTCCGCGCATGGGAATTAAACGGATTATATCCACAATTATTATCAGATCCAGTTATAGGCCAACAGGCAAAAAAAATACACCACGAAGCTCTTGACATGATAAACCACATTAAACAAAACAACTGGATACAAGCCAATGCTGTTGTAGGAATATTTCCTGCAAACTCAAATGGCGACAACATAAATATTTACGATACAAATGACAACAACAAACAAATAG
Source organism: Bacteroidales bacterium (assembly GCA_016926405.1). Taxonomy (GTDB): domain Bacteria; phylum Bacteroidota; class Bacteroidia; order Bacteroidales; family UBA6680; genus UBA6680. The sequence goes on along the minus strand of JAFGOQ010000143.1, from coordinate 9,754 downwards.
CTTCTGTAAAACATTTACGCAATCAACAGAAAAAAAATAATGGCGAATTAAATTTATCACTAGCCGATTTTATAGCTCCAACATATTCTAATACTAAAGATTATATAGGAGCATTTGCTGTTACTGCAGGAATTAATTTACAAGACAAGGTAAACAAGTTCGAGTTAGAAGGAAATTCATATTCGGCAATTATGCTAAAAATAATTGCCGACAGACTGGCCGAAGCTCTTGCCGAATACCTGCATCACAAAGTAAGAACCAACATTTGGGGATTCTGCAAAGACAAAAACTTAACTGTATCTGAAATACTAAAGGAAAAATACACTGGTATTCGCCCTGCACCTGGATATCCCGCTTGCCCCGATCATAGTCAGAAAAAAATAATATTCGATTTATTAAAAGCCGAAGAACATACTGGAATACAACTTACCGAGAATTTTGCAATGAATCCTGGAGCATCAGTAGCAGGATGGATACATGCTCACCCCAAGGCGCAATATTTTAATATTGGCAAAATAAGCCTCAATCAGGTTTCCGACTATGCAAACAGACAAGGAATATCAATTAACGAAACAGAAAATCTATTCCACACAATTTTAAATTACAAATAACTAAAATGAACATAGCCGAACTACTTAACAATACTAAAGAGACACTGGTCTCTTTCGAAATACTTCCTCCAGTAAGAGGAAATAATATTCAATCAATATACAACACCTTAGACCCTTTAATGGAGTTCTCGCCCAAGTATATTAATGTTACTTATCATCGCGAAGAGATAACATACAAAGAACTAAAAGGAGGACTATTACAACCCATTGTTCAACGTAAACGCCCTGGAACAGTAGGTATTACTGCAGCAATTAAACATAAATATTCTACCGAAGTTGTTCCTCATATAATTTGCGGAGGTTTCTCAAAACAAGAAACCGAAGAGGCTTTAATAGACTTTAACTTTTTAGGAATAAACAATGTGCTTATTGTTCGTGGCGATCCTCTTAAATCGGAAATAAAGTTTACCGAAAAAAAAGATGGTAATAAATATGCTGTTGATTTAGTTAAACAAATAGCCAATATGAACAAAGGTATTTTCTTAAACGAAACTGTTGAGCAAAACGCAGCAACCAACTTCTGCATGGGCGTAGCGGCTTATCCCGAAAAACATATCGAAAGTCCAAACGAATATTCCGACATGGAAATTCTTAAACAGAAAATAAATTCTGGAGCAAAATACATTGTTACACAAATGTTTTTCGACAATAATAAATATTTCGATTTTGTTAATAAATGCAGAAAAGCAGGAATAAAAGTCCCAATTATTCCAGGCATAAAACCAGTGTCAATTATCGACCATTCAACATTATTACCAAAAATATTTCACATCGATCTACCGAAAGAACTAACATGCGAAATTAACAAATGTAACAACAACAAATCTGTACGTCAGGTGGGAATAGAATGGGCTACACAACAAAGTAAAGAGTTAAAAAAAGCGGGAGTACCAGTAATACACTATTACACTATGGGTAAGGCCGATAATATTTACAATATTGTTAAAAACGTTTTTTAATAACCTTACTAAAAAAAGCTATTTATAATGTATAGACACGCAGCTGCGTGTCTATACTATCATATTGACATAAAAAAAATCTTGCTACCTTTACTCACATGAGCAAGCGCGAATTAAAGAAATACACAAAAGAGCTAACAAAAAAACAGCTCGAAGAACAAATAATTGAACTTTACGAAAAATTTAAAGAGGTTAAAGAATACTACAATTTTGTTTTTAACCCTCAGGAAGAAAAATTAATTGAAGAGTGCAAAACAAAATTGTTAAAAGAATACTTCCCTACCCGAGCAAAACGCTCAAAAATGCGCCGATCAACAATTACTAATTACGTAAAACATTTTTCGCGATTAGGAGTAGAACCTCACCTTATTGCCGACATAATGTTATATAATATTGAAGTAGCTCAAAAATATAAGGCAAAGTACAGTTGGGTAAAGGCTAGTTTCTATCCAAACAACCTAAAATGTTATCAAGAAACTATTCAATACATCACTGCTAACAAAATGAAAAACGATTTTTCTTATCGATTAGAAAAAATATCGCAATTAGCACAAGAGCAAAACTGGGAAAACAAACTGAATTTTGCCGATATTTTCGATGAATTTAAAAACGGCAATTAGATTAATAAAAAAACGTGCTTAGGTTTTTAAAAAACGTAACGTCGTTTTGTGTAAAACCTAAGCACGTTTTACCTAAAACCTAAGCACGTTTTTTACGCCTAGTGCCACAAGGGTTTCAGAAGGCTTTTTTTCGAATTCAAAAAACTTAAGAAAGACAAAAAACGCCTACCGAAACCGGAGGCGTTTTATAAATATCTTAATTGCTAATTAAAGCGCGTTAACGTGCTTAGTTAAGCTTGATTTTAAGTTCGATGCTTTGTTATTATGAATAACATTAATTTTAGCCAACTTATCTAGCATGCTCGACACTTTAGGCAACAATTCAGCAGCTGTAGCCTTATCAGTAAGGTCTCTCAATTGCTTAACAGCGTTACGAGTAGTTTTTGCATAATATTTATTGTGCGCTCTTTTTTTCTCGTTCTGCTTAATTCTTTTGATTGCCGATTTATGGTTTGCCATTGTTTAAATCATTAAATGATTAAATAAAAAAGTAGTCCGTAGGGGAATCGAACCCCTGTTACCAGGATGAAAACCTGGCGTCCTAACCCCTAGACGAACGGACCAACATGTGTGTGCATCAGTGTTTGTTCCCGATTGCGATGCAAAGGTAGATTAAATTTCTTTCCGTGCAATAGCTGAAGCAAAAAAAAATAAAAAAAATTACACCTTTTTCACCGCCAACTGCGCAACTCGCTTAATATCAAGACCAGAAAAACTACCCGAACTCATCAATAAAAACACAATTTTTTCACCCTCTTCGTCGAGAATAGTTTTTAGTAACTTTTGACTATCCGAAAACACTTCTAAATCGGATCTGTTAAATGCAGAATAAACATCGCTTTCCGAAATATCGGGCAATCTTTTATGTTTTACTGTCTCGGGATTAAAAAACACAATGGCTCTATCGGGTCCCATCATGGTATCTTTATACTCCGAAAGAAACTCTTTATTTAACGAACTAAAAGTATGAAGCTCCATACAGGCAACAATTCGATGCTTTGGGTACTGAGCCGACACAGCCTTAACAGTAGCTCTTAATTTCGATGGTGAATGGGCAAAATCATTATAAACATACCTCTCGCCCTCTTTCTCCAATAATTGTAAACGACGACCTGCTCCACTAAACGAAGATATAGCATAATAAAAATCCTCATCGGCAACACCAAGTTTATTACAAACCAATCGTGCACCCTCCATATTTTGCAAATTATGCTCTCCAAAAACATTAATAGCTATTTTCTTATCATTGCAGAAAACAAAGGTTACACCATCCTCTATTTCATATTTAGGGGTATTGTAACCAATTTTATCTATACCGCGCTTTTCGCTTTCAACAATAGAGACTATGTTTTTATCGCCGTTAAAATAAACTAACGAACCATTAACATCAATAAGATCGACAAATATTGAAAACTGCTTCTTATATATTTCGAATGTTGGAAAAACATTAATATGATCCCACTCTATGCCAGTAATTAGACCAATTGTAGGCTGATAAAGATGAAATTTTGGGCGCAAATCAATTGGCGACGACAGATACTCATCGCCTTCAAAAACGGCAATTTGCGCATCGTCCGATAACTTCACCATAGTATCGAACCCCTCAACTTGCGATCCTACCATATAATCGAAATTAACATTCAAGTTCTTCAGAACATGCATTATCATTGCTGTTGTCGATGTTTTACCATGACTACCACCAATAACTACCCTTGTCTTATTCTTTGTTTGATTGTACAAAAACTCTGGATACGAAAATATCTTCAATCCAAGCTCTCGTGCTCTAATAAGTTCAGGATTATCTTGGCGAGCATGCATACCCAAAACAATAGCATCAATATTGGTTGTAATTTTATCGGCAAACCAACCAAACTCACTAGGCAACAAATTATAGTTGGCTAATCGACTCTTCGACGGCTCAAAAATTTCGTCGTCAGAACCAGTAACATTATACCCTTCTTTGCATAATGCAATTGCTAAATTGTGCATAGCAGCACCCCCTATTGCTATAAAATGGATTCGTTGCATAGTAAATATTATAATTTTTTCGAAAGCTAAATTTGGGAAAATAAAATGGATTACCTTTGGTTCACTAAAAAATGTTTTGAACAAAAAATTGATATTATTATGAGACTTCACTCTTTTAACATAACAAATTTTAAGATTGACGGAGGAACAATGTTTGGTGTTGTACCCAAAGCTATCTGGAGCAGAAAATACCCATCAGACGAAAACAACCTTTGCAATTGCGCTATCCGCACTCTGTTAATTGAAGAGGGCGACAAAAAAATATTGATAGACACAGGCTACGGCGACAAACAAAACGAAAAGTTTTTTAGCCATGTCCACCTTAATGGCGGGGAAGGTTTGGTTGAAGGCCTTGCAAACAGAGGTGTTAAACCCGAAGAAATTACCGACGTAATTATTACTCACATGCATACCGACCACTGCGGAGGTTGTGTTATTAAAGACGGAAAAAGCGGAGAATACAAACTACTTTTCGAAAATGCAAACCACTGGGTTAGTCGCGAACACTGGGAATGGGCTATTAATCCAAACTTTAGAGAAGCCGACGCTTTTCTTAAAGAGAATATTATGCCTATATACGAAAGTGGGAAATTAAAATACGCTACCGAAAACACAGTAATCTCGGAAAGCATTAAAATAAAAATCTTTAATGGTCATACTCTTGGACAAATTGTTCCGTACATTAAATACAAAGACAAGACTATTATTTTCTGTGCCGACCAGTTCCCTTCGCTAGCACATATTCCAGTAAAATACATGGCTGCTTTTGATGTTTATCCTATGGAGATGTTAAAAGAAAAAATGTCAATTATTGAAGATGCTTTAAATAATAATTACATTTTATTCTTCCAACACGATGCTTATGTAGAATGCGCTTCGTTACAGATGACAGAGAAAGGTATTAAAGAAAAAGAGACTTTTACAATAGCCGATTTATAAAAGAAACCCAATTTAATATTAGAGGTAAGAAAATAATAATAAAGAATAATACAGAAAGGGTAACATCAAGTTTAACAACTATTTTTTTTCTTTCAATAAAAAGCATAAATGCTCTAGCAACAATTTGAGTCAGCACAAAAACTAAAATCCAAACACCACTATTATTATAACTGTAAGCCAATTTAAAATTCCCATGCAATGCAGCAGTAAACGATCGTGACATTCCGCACGAAGGACACTCTATACCAGCGACGCTTTTAAATGCACAAGAAACAGGATAATCAACATCTCCTACACTAAAAACCAAACTATAAAAAACTATAAAAAACAAAACTACCAGGAAACTAAAATTAATTATCTGGTAGTTTGAATATTTATTTAAAATCATTTTTATTCTCTTCGAGTCTCAATAACAATTGTATCGCTGTCACTTTCAGAAGTAATTTTAACCTCTATTCGTTTAGGCATCGACTTCTTAGCTTTTTTAACAGCTTTAATAATTTTATCAGAAGTAGCCGAATCAACAATTCCTTCAAGATCGCCAAGCTCTTCTTCTAAATCTTTAAGCGCTTCATTAAACTCTATATCGTCGTCCGAACTTTCATCCTCATCGTCAAGATCGGCTTTCAGTTCAATTTTAAAATTATCACCTTTTTTATTTTCTAAGGCATGCTTCCAAAAAGTAGCCGAACCAAGAACCGCCAACCAGATTAAAGCAATAACAGTAGCTACAATTGAAATAACCAATGCAGCAACGCCTAAGTTTTTATTCCCGTTATACTCTCTAGCCTGACGCATCGATAAAATACTTAACACAATAGCCGAAACACTAGGTATTAAAGCTAAATAGCCAATACAAGTAAAAGACATAAAAAGAGCTATCCCTCCTAATACTATTCCAAGTATTCCAAGTGTTCTTCCCGCTGTGTTATATTGTTGATGTAGCATATTTACAAATTTAGTGTTTTAGATATCTACAATAATGAGAAAGTTTAATCACTAAAGCAAAAAATATTTACAAGTCCATTTACTCACATTATTATCCAAAACAAAATATTCATAAAACTTTATATTAAGCCTTTTAAATAAAAAAACGTCTTATTACCTACTAACCAATAAATAAACATATGAATAAAACAATCTATTTTTTAATTGTCGCCTTAATAACATTATCGTGCAACAGCAAATCGAAAATAAAAAAACCTTTGTTTATCGATAACGAAATATTTAGCATGACAGAAGGCGACACTACAATTAATCTTTTTGCGCCAGGAATTATTTCCACAGCTCATTACGAGCGCGACTTTACAATTAACCCCGATGGAGACGAACTGTTTTACACTATTATGTCGCGAGGCTTTTCAGTAATTGTCACATCTAAAAAAGTAAATAACAAATGGAGCCAACCAGAGGTTGCTTCATTTTCTGGAAGTAAGGATTATTTCGATGCCGAACCACACATAACTCCCGATGGAACAAAGCTTATGTTTTTATCTACACGACCCAACAAAGGCGAAGAAGCTAAACCAGGATGGGCAAATCAGAATATTTGGATTTGTAATAAGACAGAAAACGGATGGGGAGAACCATACAAAATCAGCAATCTTATAAGTAGCGAAAAAGGAGAATACTTTCCTTCTGTAACCAAAAACGGAACACTTTATTACACAAAAGAAGAGGGTCAAAGAGAACAATATATTTATCGTTCGAAATTAGTTAACGGAAAATACAGCAAGCCCGAAAAACTTCCCGAAATAATTAACCAATCTAGGTTTCAATTTAACGCATGCATTGCTCCCGACGAGTCCTACATTATTGTTTGCACACAGCTAAAAGAAAATAATATTGGAACTGTTGATTATGCAATTAGCTATCGCGATAATAACGACAATTGGACACAATTAAAAAGCATTGGTCACGGAATTAATTTCGAAGGTTCGGTTGCTGTATCGCCTTATATTACTCCCGATGGTAAATTCTTTGTATTTAGCCAGGCACGTAAATCAGATAAAGAATTCACAAAATACAACATGAATATTATTAATAACTTATTAACAGAATGCCAAAATGGTAGTTCCGACTTATACTGGATAAGCACCGAGATCTTAAAAAAATAGCAAAAAAAATAGAGTGTTCAAAAGCTATTTTACAATACAATCTTTTGAACACTCTTTTATTACAACTTACTATTTCTTTACTATTGGTAATAAATCGTCTTTCATTATACCAAAATGCAAAATATCCTTGTCACTCATATTCTCAATAAATAGCTTTGCTTTTTCATCAATTTCAAAGCCAGCATTTTTTAATCGTACAAAGTAATCCATTCCGTAATACCTCACATGATCGTACTGACCAAAACGTTTCTCACATTCCTTTGAATCAACTACAGACGAATCTTCATCAGTTTTATCAATATCTATTTTAATAGGAACCTGAAATATCCCCATTCCTCCTGGTTTTAAAACCCTATAAAACTCTTGCATTGCCAAATAATCGTTGTCAACATGCTCAAAAACGTGGTTGCAAATAACAATATCAAACGAATTATCAGGAAAAGGATTTCTACAAACATCCATCTTTACATCGGCCAAAGGCGATTCAATATCTCCCGTTGTGTATGTAAAGTTTTTATTCTCTCTAAACCTTTTAATAAAACATTGCTCAGGAGCAATATGTAAAACATTTGCCTCTTTGCTAAAAAACTCTGTATTATCTTTCAGATACAACCATAAAGCACGATGACGCTCTAACGACAAACACCCAGGACACAATGCATTTTGGCGCTTATTAACATAACCATAAGGCAAAAATTTACGGAAATGACCTCCACAAACAGGACAATGCACATTACTACCACGCATAAAAAAAGCAACAGCTTTATGAACCAAAAGACTCAGCTTTATTAATAATGGACGAGGAAATACTTTTAGTGCAATCTTAATTATCCTATACATTCTTTTTTGTCTCTTTCTCGATTAAATAATTGTTTGAATCAATAGAGTTCCGGCTTAACATTTCACCCAAGAAACCAGCTAAAAACAACTGAGTTCCAATAATCATACAAGCAAGAGCTATATAAAAGTAAGGACTATCTGTAACTAATTTTGAAGGTATATTTTGTGCAACAGAATAAAGTTTTAATGCACCAAGATAAGCAGCAGCAACAAAACCTATGAAAGTCATTAAAAAGCCTAATGTTCCAAAAAGATGCATTGGCTTTTTACCAAATTTCGACATAAACGAAATTGTCAACAAATCAAACATTCCACGAGCACGACCAACACCAAACTTAGAAACACCAAATTTGCGAGCCTGATGCTGAACAACTTTCTCTCCAATACGCTTAAACCCCGAGGCTTTAGCAATCACAGGAATATAACGATGCATATCGCCGTAAACCTCTATTCCTTTAACAGTAGCAAGACTATAAGCCTTTAAACCACAATTAAAATCGTGAAGTTTAATACCAGTAACCATTCTAACCAAACGATTATAAATTTTACTTGGCCATCGCTTCGATATCGGATCGTGACGTTTTTTCTTCCATCCCGAAACCAAATCATACCCCTCTTTCATAACCATATTATACAATGCAGGAATCTCTTCTGGACTATCCTGAAGGTCAGCATCCATAGTAATTACAACATCACCTTTAGCTGCATTAAATCCTACTTGTAAAGCTGCTGCCTTTCCGTAATTCCTTCTGAATTTTATGGCTTCAATTGAAGAAGTTGTCTCAGCTAATTTTTCCACAACAGACCATGACGAATCGGTACTACCATCATCAACCAAAATCAACTGATAACTAAATTTATTTAAACTCATTACCCGAGCAATCCATTGAGACAACTCGGGTAACGACTCCTCTTCGTTAAAAAGAGGAACTACTATTGAAATATCTATCATTATATTCTATTCTTCCTCGGCAAAAGGATTATTGATTGCTTGATCGCGCTTAAGAAATGCAGATGTTATTAAAGACAAAACACCACCTATCAAAGCATACGTAAACAATGAATTAATTAGCATCATTACTGGCGTCATCATTTTTTTTGTTATAGAAATAGCCATTTCTATCTGTTCATCTGGCATCCCAGCATTCAAAAGACTCTCCTCTTGCAAAGCAATCATTTTATCAAATAATGTTGGATCAATAAATTTATAAAGAACAAAAGAAAAAATACTAATTAGTACACCTGCGAAAGCAGATACTAAAATACCCGACCCAAAAGCTTGGCCATAAGATATTGATCCTTTATTAACAAATTCGCGAACTTGTTTTGTACCATATATTATACCAATAATTAGTACAACAAAACCAATGCTTCCAAACCATTTTGAAAAGGTTAAATCTAACATATAACCTGCAAGCATAATAACTACTACGCCAAGCCCAGTAAGTAATCCCGACTTAAGTGTTGATTCTAAGAACGTTGTTTTCTTTTCCATTATGTTTATATTAAAAATGAGTAAAACAAAGATATATTTTAATTTAAAAAAAAGCGGTTTTTTTTTTGCAAAGTAGAAACTTTGACTACTTTTGTCGCGGGATAAGTCTTGTACGACCAGCTCCCACAGAACTCCCCCAGGATCG
>JAFGOQ010000142.1 GCA_016926405.1 Bacteroidales bacterium | reverse complement strand
GATCAAATTAAGCTTGATTCGTATATAATGGGCAAAATTCTTGTTGCCGATTTTAATACTTTTTTCTGTCTTAACGTTGATGGCAACACGCCATTTTTGCGTCCTCCACCTTTTATTGACTAATTGTATAGTATCAATACATAAGCAAATATTGTTTATTGTTGTCAACTCTTATTTAATAGTCAATAAAATATATATAATAATATGCTAAGTGTTTTAGGCATTAGTTATAAAACTGCACCAGTTGAGGTGCGCGAGCGTTTTAGTATTCCACAAGATCAGGTATTTCCATTTGCCGAAGTTATGATTACAAAGCATGATTTTGGCGAGATGGTGATTCTTTCTACTTGCAATAGAACCGAGATATATTACTATCAGAATGTATATTCAGCTAACGATTCTTCTGAAATTTTGCTAAAAGAATTAGTTAAATTCAAGGGCGAAGAGATGACTGCTACTGGTGGTTTTTACTCTTTTCATGGCAATCAGGCAGTTGAACATCTTTTTAAAGTAACATCGGGGGTTGAATCTATGGTCTTGGGCGAAGATCAGATTATTGGACAGGTTAAGGATGCTTATATGTATTGCACCGAAAAGCATTTAACAGATGCCATTCTTATGCGTCTTTTCCAAAAATCGTTCGAAGCTGGAAAACGTGTTCGTACCGAAACTTTAATACGTCAAGGAGCTACATCTGTAAGTCAGGTTGCTTCCGATTTATGTGTCGAAATAATTGATGATATATCTTCAAAAACAGCTATGCTTGTTGGTGCTGGCGACACAGGTGCTCTTACTGCGCACATTCTTTGCAAGAAAGGTGTTAACGATTTAATAATAACTAACCGCACATTTAGTAAAGCTCAGAAAATTGCCGACGAATATGGAGGGCGTGCTGTTGATTTCAGTAATTATCAAGATAAAATTGCAAATAGCGACATTATTCTTGTTGCCACTGGAGCTCAAACACCTCTAGTTACGGTTAAAATGGTTAACAAGTATAACCAACATAATGCACAAAACCCTTTGGTAATTATCGATCTTTCGATTCCTCGAAATGTTGAGAAGGCTGTGGGAGATGCTGAAAATGTTAAGCTTTTTGCTGTCGACGATCTTCAGCCTATTATACAACGAAACCAAGAGAAACGACTTGATAGTGTCGACCATGCTAACCAAATAATTTGTGAGGTTGCAAAAGATTATTCCGATTGGTTATCGTCGCGATCGCTAAAACCTGCAATACAATCTATTATTCATAATATTGAACTAATAAATAAGATTGAATTAGAAGCTTTTGATAAGGCAGATACACCAGAGCAAAAGCATATTATTAATGAGTATGGTAACCATTTAACAAAGAAATATACCCGAATGCTTATTAAAAATCTTAAAGATATTTCTTCGAATGGTCAGAATACTAACTATATTGACCTAGTAAACGATCTTTTTAAAATGTAAAAGAAGACACAAAGTCTTTAATAAATTAAACATAGGGCACCGCCCTGTGTGTATATTAAGAATATGAAAAAAACAATATACATAGGAACACGTGGCAGCGCTCTGGCTCTATATCAGGCAGAGAGAGTAAAAGCCGAGCTTGAAGCAGCATGCCCAGATATAGCTGTTGACCTTAAAATTATAAAAACAAAAGGCGATAAAATTCTTGATGTTGCCCTTTCTAAAATAGGTGATAAGGGCCTTTTTACTAAAGAGATTGAAGTAGCTCTTATTAATGGCGATGTAGATATTGCCGTGCATAGTCTTAAAGATTTACCAACCACCTTGCCTGAGGGAATGCAGCTTGGTGCTGTTCTAGAGCGTGGCGATTGTCGCGATGCACTGGTTAGTGTAAAGGGTAAAAAGCTAAATAACTTAACTGCTGGCGATGTTGTTGCAACGTCTAGTTTACGTCGTAGCTCGTCGTTGTTAAGTGTAAATCCTAATGTTAAAATTGTTGACATTAGGGGTAATGTTAATACTAGAATAGAGAAGATGGAAAGTGGATACTGCGACGCTATGATTATGGCTGCTGCAGGATTAGAACGTCTTGGAATGGAAAAATATATTACCGAATATTTAGATCCCGAAGTTATGATTCCTGCAGTTAGTCAGGGGGCTATTGCATTAGAAATTCGACATGGCGATAGCTATATTCAGTCGGTGATAAATAATATTAACCACGCTCAGACATGGGAAACCGTTTTAGCCGAGCGTGCTTTTTTGCGTACTCTTGAAGGTGGATGTCAGGTGCCAGTTGGTTGTTACTCAAAGGTTGAAGGTAATACAATTACTATTACTGGATTGGTTTCTGAACTTGATGGTAAAACAAATATTAAAGATGTTATTGTTGCGCCACTTGAAAATACCGAACAGCTCGGAATTGATTTGGCAAATAAGCTTATTGAAAAGGGTGCAGGAGAGATACTAAGCCGAATAAAAGCTAATCTTAATAATAAGGAAGAGTAAATGCATCACAATTTATTAAAAGGCAAACAATTTATATACACACGTTCCGAAGGCGATTCATCGGAACTGCGAAATATGTTAGCTGAATATGGCGGTGAGCTTATCGATTTTCCTACAATTGAGGTTACTAAAAGAGAGCTTTTAGATGCAGAGAAAAGAATTATTGAAGAGGCCGATTCTTTTGATTGGATTATTTTAACCAGTTCAAATGCTGTTAAATATTTGTTTGAATATTGGGCAGAGTTCAACAAAGAGATATCGCTTTTTAATAATGTGAAGTTTGCTGTTGTGGGCGCTCAAACAGGAGAGACGTTGAAGAAATATGGGTTTGCCTATAATTACATAAACAAAGGTATTACAGGGGTTGAGTTTGCTAACGAACTCACTCAAATTATCTCTTCTTCGCAAAAGGCTCTTTACCCAACCGGAACGCTTACTGGTAGCAATATGGAGAGTACTTTGGGCGAAAGAATTACTCGAGTAAACATATATAAAACTACTTTGCCTAAAGTAGTAGATAAAAATATATTACAGCAGATTATAGATTTTAACTACGATATGCTAATATTTACAAGTCCGTCGGGATTCGATAATCTTGTAGAATTAATATCATCGGAAGTTGATATTAAGCTAATACCTGCAACATGTATTGGTACAACAACAAAAAATGCAATGCTATTAAAGGGCGTTAATCCTTTGGCGGTTGCCACTTCGGCCGACTCTTTTGGTATTGCTCAGTCAATAATAAATTATTATAAAACAGATATATCTAACCAATAAAATTATAATTATGAATTTTCCTACTACACGTTTAAGACGTTTGCGTTATTCAGAAGTAACACGTAACATGATTCGCGAAACTCAAGTTTCGGCAAACGATTTAATTATGCCACTATTTGTTTGTCCTGGATCAAAAGTTAAAAACCCAATTAAATCGATGCCTGGTAACT
>JAFGOQ010000141.1 GCA_016926405.1 Bacteroidales bacterium | reverse complement strand
ATTACAGGGATGAATTGTAACCACTGCAAAATGAGTGTTGAAAACAATCTAAAAAAAATAGAGGGTATTGATAATGTAATTGTAAATCTTGAAGCTAAAACAGCAACAATCATTGGGTTGGATTATGATATGGAAGAAGTAAAAAAAATAGTATCAGGCTTAGGATTTGAGATTAATGAGTAGTAGTATAAATGGTGATTACGCAATTATTATTCTCGTTTTGCACACTCACTTTGCAGATAATTAGATCTTAATTTTAACGCAGATTTGGCTAATTACAACTATTTATCACTAGTTTTTACGTCTGACTTCAGATAGATTAAATATAAAATCTTGTTAATTATAGGGTTAAAGTTTTTGTTTAATTTATATTTTTAAGTTGTATTAGTGTTATTTTGATGTATGTCTTGTTATTTGTTTCGTATTTTCCTTGTGTGATACTTTTTTATTTCTAGTTTTGCTCCAGAAGTAATTGCGGGGTCAGTAAACTTGTTATTTTTGTGAATCTTTACTTCATACAAACCTTAAATAATGAAAAATTTAACACTTTGTGTAATTATAATAATTGCTCTTTTTGGTGCTAGTTGCACATCTAAGCGGCAAATTACATATCTTCAAGATATTGCGAATACTAAAGCAGAAACTTTTACTGCCGACGAAAATAGCCTTTATAAACTTAAAGCACAAGATGTTTTGTTTGTGAAAATTGTAACATCAAACCCTGAGGTAAACACCCTTTTTAACATTAGCGAGCAGAGTGTACAGGGTGGAGTGTTTAATAATGAGGCCGATCAGTATCTTAAAGGTTTTGTTATTAATAATAATGGTGATATTCAGTTGCCAATCATTGGTAAAATAAATGTTATAAATAAAGATATAGAGCAGGCTCAAGAGGTTATTTATACTAAGGCGACAGAGTTTTTAAAGGAGCCTACTGTGTATGTGAAGTTACTTAGTTTTAAATACTCGGTAATGGGCGAAGTTAGAAGTGCAGGAATGTATCGCAACTTTAATAATAAGCTGAATGTTATGGAGGCTATAAGCCGCGCTGGCGATATTACCGACTATGGTGACAGAAAGCGTATCGTTGTTATTCGTCCAACCGAAGTTGGATCACAGGTTTTTCGATTAGATCTTACTGATAAAAATATATTATCGAGCCCAGGTTTTAATCTTTATCCAAATGATGTTGTTTATGTTGAGCCTCTTAAGTCTAAATCATTTAAACTTAATATTCCTGTAGCTTCCCTATTTCTGACATCGATATCAACCTTAATCTTAATATTAAACCTAGTAAAATAGATTTCTAATGTCACAAGAGCAATATTTCGAAGAGCAAGAAGAGTCTATTGACTTTAAGAAATACCTATTTAAGGCGCTTAGCAAATGGTATTGGTTTGCAATATCGTTGTTTGTGTGTTTAATGGTTTCGTATTTGTATGCAACTTATACTATTCCAACTTATTCGGTTTCATCGTCGTTAATATTACGTCAACGTGCTGCTGATATGAATGGTATGGATATGATTGTTGAAGAGCTTGGCTTAAAAACCATGCAACGTCGTAAAGCTGTTGTTGAGAATGAGATATCAATATTACAATCATATACTTATGCTGCTAGAGCAATTACCAAGTGTGACTTTTATGTCACTTATATGGGACATGGCTATATTCGAGATGTATATTTGTATAAACGTGCTCCATTTATTGTTAAATCAGATTCTATAACAATAAATAATTCTGATGTTTCTGTTAAAATTAATATTATTGATGAAAGCCGTTTTGAGCTGAAATACGAATTAAATGGTGAATCTATTTCTAAAGAACTTGCATTTGGAGAGCACTTTAAGAGCCAAGATTTCGATTTTACTGTATACCGCGACCAAAACCAAACAATAGCTTCATATAAAAGCTACAGCTTCTATTTTAATCAATTTAACTCGCTTGTAAATGATTATCGTAATAAAGTGGAAATAGAAACCAATGATAAAAAAGGTACTATCTTAACTCTTAGCATGAGTGGTTTTGTTGCTCAGAAAGAGGCTGACTATCTTAACATGCTTATGCAAGAGTACTTGAATGCCGATTTGGAAGAGAAGAACGACTTGTCGCAAAAGACAATAACTTTTATCGATAATCAGATTGCTCAGATGCAAGATTCACTGAAGATTGCTGAGGATGAATTACAGTTTTATAGGTCTAACAAGAAGATCATAAATCTGAAAGACGAGGGACGTATTTTATATGAAAAGCTTCGTTTGGCAGAAGAGCAGAAAAATGTTCTTGTAATGCAGCAGAGTTTTTTAGATACTTTGAATTCTTACATTGCAAATAGTGATAAAACACTAATAGCCCCATCAATTGTTGGAATAGAGGATCCTGTTTTGTCATCGTTAATTGCTAATTACAATACAGTATTGGCACGTAAGCGACAAATAAATTACTCGGTTATGGCTAATAATCCAGAAGTCGTTCAATTAACCGATCAGCTTACTGAATATAAAGAAGCCTTACTCTCAAATATTAATAGTAGTCAGGGGAAAAACAGAGTTAGTTTGTCGCAGGTTAACAAAAAGTTAGATGCTATAGAAAGACAAATGCAAGGATTACCAATCAATGAACAGCAACTTATGAATATTCAGCGTAAGTTTGATCTTAGTAACAATTTATACAATTTTCTTTTAGAGAAGCGTGCCGAGCAGGGTATTGCTTCGTCAACTAACTCTCCAGATCATAAAATTTTGGATTGGGCAATGGCAGAGAATTCAATTCTTATATCGCCTAAAAAGAGTAAGATTTATCTTATGGGGTTGATACTTGGTTTATTTTTCCCGTTAGGAATTATTGTACTACTAGATTTGCTAAACAATAAAATAGAAACAGTTAAAGATGTAGAGTCGCTTACAAAGATTAATATTATTGGACAGATAGCTAAGAATAACTATAAAACCGAAATGCCTGTTATTGAACATCCAAAATCGAGCTTCGCAGAAGCTTATCGTTCAATAAGAACACAACTTGGTTTTATGCTACCTACTGAAAAGACACCAGTTATTATGGTAAGTTCGGCTGTTAGTGGAGAGGGGAAAACATTCTCCGCTCTTAACTTGGCTTCTGTATTTGCTTTAGGTAATAAAAAGACATTATTAATTGGATTGGATTTGCGTCGTCCTAAGCTTCATAATATTTTTAATGTTTCTAATGGAAAAGGTGTTAGCACATACTTAATTGGAAAAGATAAGTTTGATGATGTTATTATAAAAACTAATATTAACAACTTGTTTATTGCTGCATCGGGGCCTGTACCACCAAATCCAGCAGAGCTTATTGAAAGTGAAAAAATGGATATGTTTATTGAACAGGCTAAGGCAGAATTTGATATTGTTATTATTGATACTCCTCCATATAGTATAGTTACTGATGCTTTTCTTATTAAAAAGCATGTTGATGTTTCGCTTTTTGTGGTTAGACAAGAATATACGACAAGAGATCTTATTAAACAATTCGATAAAATGGCAAAAGCTGATAGCCTAAAAAATGCAGCGATAATTTTTAATGATACTAACCTTTCGGGTATTTACAGATACGGATATAAATATGCCAACAAATATAGAGCTGAATATGGCTATATGATGGGGTATTATGAGGAGTAATAAAAAACTTAAGAGATGAAGAAAGCTATTATAACAGGAATTACTGGACAAGACGGTGCTTATTTAGCGGAGTATTTATTAAAGAAAGGATACGAAGTGCATGGCGTAAAAAGAAGAAGTTCTCTTCTAAATACCGATAGGATCGATCATTTATATCAAGATCCTCATATTGAGAATAGAAATTTTATTTTGCACTATGGTGATATGACTGATTCAATGAATTTAACTCGTATTATACAAGAGGTTCAGCCTGATGAAATCTATAATTTGGCTGCTATGAGCCATGTTAAAGTTAGCTTTGATACACCCGAATATACTGCAAATGCAGATGGTATTGGTACTCTAAGAATTTTAGAGGCTGTTAGATTACTAGGATTAATTGACAAGACAAGAATTTACCAAGCTTCAACGTCTGAATTATATGGATTAGTACAAGAAGTCCCTCAAACAGAGCGTACGCCATTTTATCCAAGATCACCTTATGGTGTTGCTAAATTATACGCCTATTGGACGACAGTTAATTATAGAGAAGCTTATGGTATGCATGCTTCTAATGGTATTTTATTTAATCACGAAAGTCCTGTGCGTGGAGAAACTTTTGTTACAAGAAAAATTACAAGAGCTGCTACTCGTATAGTATCTGGAATACAGGATAAATTGTACTTAGGAAACCTCTCTGCTAAACGAGATTGGGGGCATGCTAAAGATTATGTTCGAGCAATGCATTTAATATTGCAACAAGATAAACCTGATGATTATGTTCTTGCTACTGGAGTTACTACCGAAATTAGAGAATTTGTTCGTAAAGCCTTTTTAGTACTTGGTGTTGAAATTGAATTTGTAGGTGAAGGAGAGAAAGAGCAAGGAATTGTTAAAGCGTGTACAAATACCAAATATCAAATAGAAACAGGTAAAGTAGTAGTCTCTGTTGATCCAAACTATTACCGTCCAACCGAAGTTGATTTATTAATAGGTGATGCTAGTAAGGCTAAGAAAATTTTAGGTTGGGAGCCTGAATATAATCTTGATTCTTTAATAGAAGATATGATTTGGTCGGATATCAAGTTGATGGAAAAAGAGCAACTATTAAAAGATAATGGTTATAGAATAAATAACTACTTCGAATAAGGAACATACTATATATTAACTCAAAATGAATAAAGAATCGAAAATATATATCGCTGGACATAACGGAATGGTTGGTTCGGCTATATGGCGTAATCTTGTAAATAAAGGATTTAAGAATCTTATTGGAAAATCTTTTGATGAATTAGATTTGACTAATCAGATAGCTGTTGAAAGATTTTTTCAAGAAGAAAAGCCAGAATATGTTGTTTTAGCTGCTGCAAAAGTTGGTGGCATTATTGCTAATAATACTTATAGAGCACAATTTATATACGAGAACTTACAGATTCAAAATAACATTATCCATCAATCGTATTTGAATGGAGTTAAGAAGCTTCTTTTTCTAGGTAGCTCTTGTATTTATCCTAAAAATGCACCACAACCTCTTAAAGAGGAATATCTTTTAACAAGCGAATTAGAGTATACTAATGAGCCTTATGCTATCGCTAAAATTGCTGGAATAAAGATGTGTGAATCTTATAATATACAGTATGGCACAAATTTTATTTCTGTTATGCCTACCAATCTTTATGGGACAAATGATAATTACGATTTAGAAAAGTCTCATGTTTTACCTGCACTTATTAGAAAAATGCATTTAGCTAAATGTATTCAGGATAATAACTGGAAAGCTATAAGTGATGATTTAAATAAGATGCCGATAGAAGGTGTTAACGGTAATTCGACCCAGAATGAAATCCTACAAATTCTAGCAAAATATGGTATTACAATTTCAAATAATGATACTTTGCAATGTTCTGTTAAATTGTGGGGAACAGGAATGCCTCGCAGAGAATTTTTGCATGTAGACGATATGGCTGATGCTTGTGTTTTTGCTATGCAAAATATTAATGCAGTAATGGCTGATGCAAATAGAGACGTTAAAAACACTCATATTAATGTTGGTTGTGGTGAAGATATTACTATTAAAGAACTCGCTGAATTAGTTAAAAGTATAGTTGGCTTTAGTGGTGAAATTCTTTGGGATTATGATAAACCTGATGGAACAAAACAAAAATTACTATCTGTAGATAAGCTTAATAAGTTAGGTTGGAAAAGTCAGATTTTGTTAAGTGAAGGAATTAGTAATGTTTATAGTCAATACATCAATTAATTTACTTAATTCATGTTTCTTTTTAAGGGTTCTGCCCGTACCATAAAAGCTAAAAAAAATATATTAATTTCTTTTATTGTAAAAGGAGCTAGTATTGGCATAGGATTGCTTTTTGTCCCCTTATTATTAAATTATCTTGATGCTGAGCGATATGGCATTTGGTTGACACTTAGTTCTGTTATTGGTTGGTTTTCGTTTTTTGATGTTGGATTAGGAAATGGCTTGAGAAATAGATTAGCAGAAGCATTTGCAACCAATAATAAAGAACTTGCCAAAAAGTTAGTTAGTACAACTTATGCTGTTATGGGCATATTACTATCGATATTGATTATAATTTTTATCGGTATAAATTTTCTTCTTGATTGGTGTAAAATACTTAACACACAGGTTATTTCGAAAAGTGAATTGTCTTTAATAGCTTTGATTGTATTCATCTTTTTTGTTTTACGACTTTTCTTTCGATTAATAGGATCTATATTACTTGCCGATCAAAGACCTGCACTAAATAATAGTCTGGGACCAATAAGTAATCTATTGGCACTTATTGTCATGTACATATTTTTAAAAACAACTGATGGTTCTTTAATTATTATGGCTACAGCTTTAAGTATTTCCCCTGTTGTTGTTTATGTGTTGGCAAATGTGTTTTTCTTTAAAGGAAATTATAAATATTTAGCTCCTAGCTTTAAATATGTTGAGTTTAATAAATCAAAAGATTTATTAAGCTTGGGTTTTAAATTCTTTTTCTTTCAGATATCGGCAATAATATTCTTTTCTTCAACTAATTTTTTAATTGCGCAGTTTTCTGATCAAGAGTCTGTAGCAGCGTATAATGTGGCCTATAAGTATTTATTTGTAGTAAATATGATTTATGCTATAGTATTAAGCCCGTTTTGGTCTGCTGTTACTGATGCATATGCAAAAAGTGATTTTAGTTGGTTAAAAAAGACTATTCAAAAGTTGAATCTTCTATCTGTAGGAATGGTAATATTATTATCGGTATTATTGTCTATCAGTCCTTATGTATACTCGTTTTGGGTTGGTGATAAAATTAGTATTCCTTTTTCGCTTAGTATTGCTATTACATTGTATTTAATTGTGCAAGTTTTAATAGCACCGTTTTCTTCATATATTAATGGAATAGGAAAATTAAAACTGGGTATTTATGTTGCAATTATTAAGGTTGTTCTTTTCTTTCCCTTGGCATTATTGTTGGGTGATAAATTTGGGTCAATAGGAGTTGTTACTGCTATGATGCTTATACAATTGCCTTCGTTAATTATTGAACCAATGCAAGTAAAAATGCTAATTAATGGTAAAGCAAAAGGTATTTGGAATAAATAGATATGTTGAATTATTGCAAAAACTGTAAATATGAAGCTTAAAGTATTGTGGATTGCACCAATTAGGCACCCTAAAACTATAGGAGGGCATCCTGCTCCTTGGATTGAAGAATTAGCAAAAAATTTATCGGCTGAAATAGATTTAACTATTTTAAGTGGTTCGAGTGATAATATTAAGCCAGTTGAGTCTTTTTATCATGATAATATTACTAGAGTTTATTTAAAAACAGTAAAGTCAATAGCTGATATTGCTACTTTGAAATTGTATAATATTTCCATATTCAGAAAATGGATAAAAAAGAATTTTAATAAATATGATTTAATTCATATTCATGGTAATGAACATCAATATGAGATTGCTTGTAAAGACTTTAAAATTCCTAAAGTAATTTCAATGCAGGGTATTATTTCTGAGTATTTAAAATATTATAAGCCTTCTGGATTAAAGAAAATTTCTTGGTCAATAGCTTCTTATTTAGAATTAAAAGGATATAAAACTATTAATAATTATTCGTGTAGGACTAATTGGGATAAAAGTATTGTACTAGCTCATAATAAGGGTGCAAAAATATTTAATATTTGGGAAACTATTAGACCTCAGTTTTTTGACTATTCTAAACAGATTAAGGGAAACGATATAGTATTTATTGGAGGATCGAATCCTATTAAAAGGTTAGATAGTGCTCTTATAGCTTTTGACATTATAAAAAGAGATAGAGATATTAAAATGTTGATTATTGGAAATACTTCAGTTGAATATATTAATAGCGTTATTGTAAATAGCAATCTAAATATTGTTTTAGAGAATGATATTAGAGTTTTAGGATTTCAAGATGCAACAGGAATTATTGAGTCATTTAAAAATGCCTTCTGCTTACTTCATCCTTCATTAATAGACAACAGTCCTAATAGTATTTGCGAAGCACAAATATGTGGATTGCCCGTTGTTGCAACTAATGTCGGAGGAGTTTCAACTCTTATTGAAGATGGTGTAACAGGTCTACTAACAGATTCTAATCCTGATTTTATTGCAAAGCAATTATTGAAATTATATGACGATGATTTATTGTGGTCTACAATTTCAAATAATTCTAGTTTAGTTTCTAGAGAAAGGCATAACCCTAATACCATTGTTGAGGATACATTAAAAATGTATAAGGATATAATAAAAGGAAATGATGAATAATATTTTTTATTTTTTTGTCAAAGCTTCAATAAAAGTTAAACGAATATTTCTACAACCAATTTGGAAGTTACGAGCTGTAATATTGTTTAAGGCTTATAATGTTCAATACTCATCATTTAAATCAAATGGTGTTCCAATTATTAGAGTTAGTAATGGCGGAACTATATCAATTGGAAGTCTTTTTAAAATGAACAACGGATATCATGGTAACCTTATTGGAAGGCAACAGCCATGTATTTTTAATATTTCAAAAGGGAAGTTAACTATTGGAAATAATGTTGGTATTAGTTCTTCGGCTATTGTTTGTCATAATCTAATTCGAATAGGTGATAATGTTAAACTAGGTGGAAATGTTGTTATTTATGATACCGATTTTCATTCTTTAAATTTTGAAGAGAGAAACAGTATTCCTGAAATGAAAAATAATATAAAAACTTCACCAGTTATTATTGGAAATAGTGTTTTCGTTGGTGCAAATTCTACAATTCTAAAAGGTGTAAATATTGGAGAAAATTCAATTATTGGAGCTGGATCTGTTGTGACTAAGGATATACCTGCCAATGAAATATGGGGAGGTAATCCTATTGTTTATATAAGAAATCTTTAATTGAGATTTATTTAGAAAACTGTTTATTAATGCCGAGATATAAAATTATAATATACCTATTGTTAATAATTTTGTTTGTTGATTCGTTGCCAGCATTGCTTGAGGCACGTTTTAACATTCATTTACCAGGTTTTGTATTTACGGGATTAAATTTATCATACTTAATTTTTTTTTCATGGTTGTCTTTTGATATTCTGAGAAGAAAAGGTTTTAAAATAAATATTGCTTATTTTCCATTACTTTTTGCATTATATATAGTAGTAAATACTTACATTAATAATATTTCATTTTTAAAAATAGGGATATATCTGGTTTATTTTCTAGCTCTATTTTGCTTATCATACGAGTTTTCTGCGAAGAAAATTTATTTTAAAGCAGGAATACCTTTTATTTTCAAAGTCTTATATAGTTTTTTCTTTTTCTTATTCGTTTTCTACATTTTTTCAATTAATAAGGGTGTTACATTTTCTTTTCGAGAAGTTAGAGTTAGTGGTTTTTTATCTAATGCTAATGAAGATGCTGGAGCATTTATTACCCTTTTCCCTTTTGCTTTGTACTGGAGCTATAAAAAAAATATTCAAAAAATATATAGAATTATTTTAATAGCATCTTTTCTATTTGTATTAATCTTTTTAAACGGAACTCGATTTGCCATTATAGGTTTTGTTGTAAGTATGTTTTTATTTTACTATAAGTTAGGTGGACATAAGTTAGCAAAAAGTATAGGCTTATATATTGCTATTATATCGATACCTATTGTCTTCTTTAGCGGAACTTTTTCATCTATTACTAATAGTATTGATATTGATAAATTAATTGCTGGTGAAAATATTAATGATAATAATTTAGTTGGAAGAATTGGTGGAATATGGATTCCGGCATCACTTAATACAATTGATGAAGATCTTTTTTTTGGTAAGGGACTTGCTACATGGTTTGATCAAGAAGTTACATTTACAGCGAACGAACATGAGAATCTTATTAATACTAATAGGGCTCCTCATAATTCTTTTGTATATAATTTCTATCAACTGGGCTTATTAGGCGTTTTAATATTTTTTTGGTTGTTCTATGCTGGCATTGCAAGTTTAAACAGAACGTTTAAGAGGACAAAGAATCCAGATTTATTACTTATTTATTCAACATTATTAGCCTCGTGGATTGGTTTTATTTTTTGGAATTGTTTTGCTAATGCTTGGCCAGTAATCAGTATACCAATATTGGTAATATTGTTTAGTGTTTCTGTTTTTATTAATTATAATATGGATAATGATGAAGTTGTCGATAATAGTACCCGTACATAATAGAATAGATTCTGTTAGGTCGTTTCTTAAACAGATTTATTTACAGGAATGTAATATAGATTTTAATGTAATTGTGGTTAATGATGGTTCTACAGATGGAACCAACGAAATGATTAAGGCAGAATACCCTGCAACAGCAATTATTAACGGAGATGGTAACTGGTGGTGGACAAAATCGGTTAATGAAGGCATTAAACATTCCATAAAAAGTAATTGCGATGCTGTTCTTTTAATGAATGATGATACATTTTTTGATATTAATTATTTAAAATGTATTACAAAATATTACGACGGTAAGTCAATTATTGGTAGTGTAGGATTAATTAAAAATGGTAGCACTGATAAGATTTTTTTTATGGGTGAGAAATCTTTTAATCGTTATACATCAAACACAATACCTGCGTATAAGAAATTTTCTCTAGTTCCAGATATTATGGAAGGAATACATACTAGTGTTGCTTTACCCGGACGTGGACTATTAATTCCTTGTGAAATATTTAATGATATTGGCTTTTTCGATCAAGAAAAATTGCCACAATATAAAGCCGATTATGATTTTGTTCTTAGGGCATATACAAAAGGTATAAAAACTTATGTATGTCATGAAGCTGTAATCTTCTGCGATTTATATAATACTGGTGAAGGATCGAGTTTTAAAAAAGCTTCGTTAAAATCATTTTTTAAATCTTTTTTTAGCAGATATACTCATAATAGTCTTTCGGCCTCATTTGCTTATAAAGCTAAACATGGGTTTGCTTTATTAACTCCTTTTTTAATTCTGTACCAATTTTCAGCATCGTTGCTATTATTTATTTATCGCAATTATTTTTATTGTAAAAATCGTTTTTAATTGTTTATTGTCTATGCTGAGTTTTATTGTAATTGGTAGAAATGAGGAGAGAACATTATCGAAATGTTTCTCTAGTATTATTGAAATAATAGATGTAAACAATTATTCTGATGCCGAAATTATTTATGTCGATTCCAATTCAAACGATAATAGTATAAATATAGCAAGTCAATTTAATATTAGTAGCTATATCATTAAAGGAGAGATAAATGCTGCTGTTGCACGTAATGTTGGAGCCGAAAAATCAATTGGCAACATTTTGATTTTTATTGACGGAGATATGGAAATTATGCCTGAGTTTTTTCCGTTAATAATAGATGATAATAAATTAACTTACCCTTTTGTATCGGGTCAGTTTGTGAATTACTGTTATTCTCCAGTTGACAGCTCGTTTCTTTATACACAACCTTACCATTCGGGATTTATTAATGGAATAAAATATGAAAATGCTACTGGTGGTTTATTTGCTGTAGACAGAAAATATTGGGTTCAACTTGGAGGTATGCGAGATGACTTTAGACGAAGTCAGGATCTTGATTTTGGTTTAAGAATGGCTAAATTAGGAATTCCCTTGCTAAGGCATGAGGCTGTTATGGCAAACCATCATACTATTCAATATACCGATAGATTGTGGGATGGTTTATTAAGCGGAAGCACATTGTATCGTTTTTACTTACTACGTAGAAACTTATCAAATAAGTATGCTATAAAGAGATTTATTTCTAAGGACCCAACTGTCTTCTTGTTACTATGTTGCGTTATGGGAGTGGTATTTTTTAACCCTATATTTATTATCCTTTGTTATCTGTTTTTAATATTAATTATTTCAGCTTATCACTATCGAAAGAAATTTTCATTAGATAAACCTCTTTATTTAATTGTTAAAGACGTTTTAACTATTTCTTCGCTTTTGTTTTTTTATCCTTCTAAAAACAAGAAATATAGTGTAACAAAATGTGGTTAAAAGATTAAATAAGAGCAAACAAAAATGAAAAAGAAAAAAATTGCCGTAATAGGTCTTAAAGGATTACCAGCTTTTGGTGGTGCAGCTACTGTTGGTGAGAACATTATTGAGCAGTTAAAAGACAAATACGATTTTACTGTTTTTTCTGTTTCATCTCACACATCAGAGAAAACAGATAATAGAAATGGGTATAAGCAAATTGTTTTTAAAAAAATTCCTTTTAAAAAAATTAATACTCTGTATTACTATGTAGTATCTGCTTTTCATATTTTGTTTAGCTCTAAATATGATATCATTCATTTACATCATCGTGATGCTGCTTTTATTATACCTTTTTTAAAACTACGTACTAAAAGAGTTGTTCTTACAATTCACGGTTTTGGTACTAACGATTTGTCTGATAAGTGGAATAGATATAAATGGTTTTATGATATTCAGGAAAAGTATTTTGTTAAAAAAGCCGACTCTATTACTACAATGTCTTTGCGCGATAAGAATATTATTGAGGGTAAACTTAATGTTCATGTTGATTACATTCCAAATGGTATAAACTTGCAACCACAACGAGAAAAGAATAAATCAGAAGATTATATAATGTTTGCTGCTGGTAGAATTGTTTCTTTTAAGCGTTGCGATGTTTTTTTAAAGGCTTTAAAGTTGATTAATTATACGGGGGCAGTTAAGATTGTTGGAGATATTGAGCAATCTATTGCATATAAAGAATACTTGTTAAAACTTTCCGAGGGTTTAAATGTTGAATACACAGGCTTAATTTACAGTAAAGACAAGTTGTTTGATTTATATAGCAATGCTAATTTCTTTGTTTTTCCTTCATCTACTGAGGCTATGTCAATGGTTTTGCTTGAAGTAGCTTCAATGGGGACTCCAATAATTTGTAGTGATATACCCGGAAATACTCAGGTTTTTGATAGTAATGAAGTTCTGTTTTTTAAAACAGATGATATTGAAGATCTTGCTAGTAAAATTAAGTTTGCTACAACCAATCATTCGGTTATGGATGAATTAAGTAATAGTGCTTTAAAAAAGTTAAATACTAATTACAGGTGGGATATTGTGGCTGGTTTGTATAGTAATACATACGAATCTTGTAAGTAGCAGTTTATTGTAAAACTAATAGTATGTTAATAAAAAAGAATAAAATACCTGTTAAGCAAATCATTCTTATTGGCTTTTTACCCTCTTTCTTAAAAAAGATAGTTTATAGAATTAAAGGATATAAAATTGGTAAGAATGTATCTTTTGGAATGGGGAGTGTTGTTATTGGTAAGAATGTTGTAATTGGCGATAATTCTTCTTTTGGACTAATTAGTGTTGTTAGAGCAAAGTCTGTAAATATTGGAAGGTTTGTTAAAGTAGGCGCTTTAACAATGATTGATACAGGTGTTCTGGATATTGGTGATGATTCGCGTATTAACGAAAAAGTTATTGTAGGGGGAACATCAACACCCGAATCAATGCTAAAGGTTGGCAAGCGAGTTATTATTATGGAATATTCATACATAAATACAACTAAGCCTATTATTATTGGTGACGATTCAGGTATTGGTGGACATTGTCTGTTATTTACACATGGTTCGTGGCTTTCGCAATTAGATGGTTTTCCAGTTTCTTTTGCTCCCATTACAATAGGAAATAATGTTTGGTTGCCTTGGAGGGTTTTTGTTATGCCTGGAGTTGAGATTGGCAACCAAGTGGTGGTGGGTGCAAACTCATTAATATCAAAAAATGTTCCTTCTAATGTTTTAATAGCTGGTAGTCCCGCAAAGATTATTGCTACTGATTACCCTAAATCTATTTCAGACGAGAAAAAAGATTTAATTTTTAGTAATATTTTATCTGAATTCTGTGATCATTTAGCATATAACGATTTTAATGTGGTTGTAGATAAAGTTGGAATAAATACAATGTATACAGTTTCTAAAGGTAAGAGTTTGTCTCAGCTATTTATTAGTAAAAACGGCCAGCTTCCTTCTTTTGTAAATTCTAATAATATTTTAATAATGTATTCTGAAACTAATATCACTAAAAATATTAGTATGTGTGTAGACTTATTGAATAAGCAGAGAATTGGAAAATCAGATGTCGGTGAAGAGTTTTTAAAATTCATATCTCGATATGGTATCCGATTTAATAGAATAGATTAACACTAAACCAATGCACTTCACCCTCACACAATACAAACAATTACTTACGGCGTTAAAAGAAGCTGGGTACAACTTTAAAACCTTTGAGAAGGCTTTACAAACAGGCTTTAATAACACAATTGTACTTAGGCACGATGTCGATAAGCTTCCATATAATTCGTTGGCGTTTGCTAAAATTCAGCATAGCCTTGGTGTTGTTGGTAGTTATTATTTTAGAGCTGTGCCTTGTAGCTGGAACCAAGAGGTTATAAAAGAGATTGCTTCGCTTGGTCACGAGGTAGGCTACCATTACGAGAATCTTACTACTCATAATGGCGATTTAGAAAAAGGCATTACCGATTTCGAAGATAATCTAAACAAGCTTCGTAAGCTTGCACCAGTTACCACAATATGTATGCATGGCAGCCCTGCAAGTAAGTGGGATAGTAAACACCTTTGGACGAAATACAAATATCAAGACTACGGTATTATTGGCGAGCCCTATTTCGATGTCGACTTCGATAATGTTTTTTACCTAACCGACACTGGCCGCCGTTGGGATGGCCACAAAGTTAGCGTTCGCGATAAAGTACCACAACAAGAACAATGGAATGCCGAAGGATTAACTTTTCACACTTCGGAGCAAATAATGCAGGCTTGCAAAAGCGGAAAACTACCCACTAATATTATGTTCACTTTTCACCCTCAGCGCTGGACAGATAATCCTGTTTTATGGTTAAAAGAATTTGTTTTGCAAAATTCTAAAAACTTTGTTAAACGAATAATTATAAGGTAAAGGAGAAAATTTAAAAGTAAAAAGTTAAAAGAATAACCTTTTTCAACTGGCAACTAAAACCACAACCGCTGTCAGGAACTTCGTATGTTAACAGGATTGTTAACAACTGCTGTAGACCTGTCAGCATGCGTAGCATCTGACAGCGTCGGGATTGAAAAAAAGATAAAAGTTAAAAGAATAACCCTTTTCAACTAGCAACTAAAACCACAACCGCTGTCAGGAACTTCGTACGCTGACAGGATTGTTACAGCTACTGTAGACCTGTCAGCATGCGCAGCATCTGACAGCGTCGGTATATAAAAGTAAAAAGTTTAAACATTATTGAATCAGTTATATATTGACTCTCCTCTCATGTTTTTATAATTTACGTGAATGAAAAAATCAGAACCATTACAAGAGGGTTTGTTTTATCACATTTATAATAAAGGAATAAATGGCTGTTCATTATTTACCAACGAAAGCGATTATTATAAATTTATTGAGCTGTACAAAATATATATCGATCCTATTGCCCAAACATACGCATGGTGTTTATTGAATAATCATTTTCATTTACTTATTAGAATAAAAGAAAATATTGTTTACAGATATAATTGTCATGAGTGTGTAAACAATAAGATAAAAAAGTGGGACACTGTTTCTGCAATAGATAATAAAAATGGCAAAAGACCTGTGTTTTCAGGACATTTATCGCACTTTTTTAATGCATACAGCAGTTACTTTAATAAAAAACACGATCGAACGGGAACGCTTTTTCAACGACCTTTTAAAAGAAAACATGTAGACACTCCACAATATTGTGCGAGGCTAATTTTATATATACACAATAACCCTGTGCGACATAAATTTTCCGATTATCCACAAGAATATAAGTGGACAAGCTATCATTCGATTATAGAAAATTACAATAAAAACGACTTGCTAAACGATTGGTTTGGTGATTTAAACAATTTTATTGACAAACATAAGATTGCACTAAAACAAGATGCTCTTTAATAAATACTAGTTTCCTCTCATAACCGCTGTCAGGAACTTCGTACGCTAACAGGATTGTTAACAACTGCTGTAGACCTGTCAGCATGCGCAGCATCTGACAGCGTCGTGAAATAAAAGTTAAAAGAATAGCCCTTTTCAACTGGCAACTAAAACCACAATCGCTGTCAGGAACTTCGTACGCTAACAGGATTGTTACTGCTGGAGTAGACCTGTCGGCATGCGCAGCATCTGACAGCGTCGGGATTGAAAAAAAGATAAAAGTTAAAAGAATAACCCTTTGCAACTGGCAACTAAAACCACAATCGCTATCAGGAACTTCGTACGCTGACAGGATTGTTAACAACTGTTGTAGACCTGTCAGCATGCGCAGCATCTGACAGCGTCGGGAAATAAAAGTAAAAAGTTAAAAGAATAACCCTTTTCAACTAGCAACTAAAACCACAATCGCTATCAGGAACTTCGTACGCTGACAGGGTTGTTACTGCTGCTGTAGACCTGTCGGCATGCGCAGCATCGGACAGCGTCGGTAAAATAAGATTAAAAAAACTCCGACATGTCTTCGACGATGTCCGGTTTTTCAAACTCTTTATTAAAAAAACTTATTGTAATGTCCCTTTTTTCGACGTTCATGTCGGTTTAAGCCAGAATGTTGTCGCTTATTTCGACGATCGTGTCGGTTTAACCCAGAATATTGTCGCTTTTTTCGACGTTCATGTCGGTTTAACCTAGAATGTTGTCGCTTTTTTCGACGTTCGTGTCGGTTTAACCCAGAATGTTGTCGCTTTTTTCGACGATCGTGTTGGTTTGACCTAGAATGTTGTCGCTTTTTTCGACGTTAATGTCGGTTTAACCTAGAATGATGTCCCTTTTTTTGACATTATTGACCTCGAAAGCTAAAATTTGTTTGTCAGATATAATAAACAACTATCTTTGAAACAGATGAAGGGATGACGTTGCAGCGTCACCCCTTCGGTAATCTAAAAACCAGTGCGGAAGGAGTTTTATTTAGCTTCTTCCGTTTCTATTGATTTTCTTCTTTTTTTCGGGAAACGTACTTTTAGTTCGTCAACCATTGCTTGTGCTCCTGGATGTCCAATTTTAGCTGCATTTTTGAATAACATGTACGTTTGTAACGCAGCAAAATAGGCTTCGTGACCAGCAATAGCTTCGGTGTCGTTTATGTCAGAAGTAAGTTTCTGTAATCTTAACGAGATAGGCTTAAATTGCTTAATAGTTGCTTTGTCAATTTCAAACTCGTTTATATCAACAAAGTTAGATACAATGTTGGTGTCGAGTTTTGCCACCTCGTAAGCCTTATCAACAAAAGCTTGCGATTTATCGCCTAACCTAAGAATACTTTTTCTATCCTCTTTTGTTAGAGTAATAAGATTAGGACCAAGTTCTGTTTCCAAAACAGTTAAAGCATCGTTAATTCTAACTAGCTTTTCGTCATCAATTTTAAGCGATATTCTGTTATCTGCCATGAAATCAAATATTAAGTTAGTATTTATTATTATCGATACTAAAATAATATTCGTTATATATAGCTCCAAAGCGTTTTATTAACAGCGGGTATACTTTATTAACTTTTGGTAGTCGGAATACCCCGTATTTAGTATATATTATAATACCGTGAAGTGTTGATAACTTTTTTTGTAGTGTGTTAAGTGCAAGTATGTTGCTTTGTTAACTGGCCTTTCTAATATTTTATTATTGATGTTTTTATTTATCATTTATTTGGGTCTCTTGGCAACTTAGTAATAGAATTTACACAGTCATGTATTAAATGAATAAAATAGTCACCCTCTATTTTCGACAGAGCAAATGTAAATGATTGTTGTTATAATTTTATGTAACTAGAATTAAGCCTCAGAAACAATAAACAGGCATCTACAGTTCGGCTAACTATTTTGTTATAAGTTAGTCTATCTAAAAAAAATTGACTAATATTGCGGTCGATAAAAAAATCACTATGTATAGTTTAGTAATTATTCCCCTACAGGGGAATTTATAAACATATCGTCCTATCGTTAAGCAAGAACCTCTCTAGCTGAATGTTTTATTGCCTTAATTTCGTTTAAAATCAAATATATAACATATAAACTATTATTCTTATGAGTAAAAAGTTTTCTGAATACAAAGGCCTAGATTTATCTAAGGTTAATAAAGATGTCCTATCTCAGTGGGATGTAAACGATACTTTTCATAAAAGTATATCAACTCGTGAAGGTAAACCAACTTTCGTTTTTTACGAAGGACCGCCATCGGCAAACGGAATGCCTGGAATTCACCACGTAATGGCTCGTGCTATTAAAGATATTTTTTGTCGATATAAAACTCAAAAGGGATACCTTGTTCACCGTAAAGCGGGTTGGGATACTCACGGATTGCCTGTTGAGCTTGGTGTTGAGAAAAAACTAAATATCACAAAAGAGGATATTGGTAAAACTATCACTGTTAAAGAATACAACCAAACTTGTCGCGAAGAGGTAATGAAATACACCGATTTGTGGCAAGATCTTACTCATAAAATGGGTTACTGGGTTAATATGGACGATCCGTATATTACTTACGATAATCGCTACATCGAAACTCTTTGGTGGGCTTTAAAAGAGCTTTTCAATAAAGGATATTTATATAAAGGATATACAATTCAGCCTTTCTCGCCAGCTGCTGGTACCGGATTAAGTTCGCACGAGCTTAACATGCCAGGTTGCTATCGCGATGTTAAAGACACAACTGCTGTAGCTAAGTTTACTGTTGTTAGAAACGAAGCTTCGGAGATGCTTTTTGCCGATAAGCCAGCTGTTGATGCTTTTAACTCTGTTGACAAGGTTTCTATTTTAGCTTGGACAACTACTCCTTGGACTCTTCCATCGAATACTGCTTTAGCTGTTGGATCGGGAATTACTTATGTTAAGGTTGCTACTTTCAATCAGTACACAGGAAACCCTGCAATTGTTGTGTTGGCAAAAGACAGATTCAACGCTTATTTCCCAGCTAAAAACGCTGAGTTAAAGCTTGAAGATTACAAGCCTGGCGACAAAAATATTCCTTACCAATTACTAGCCGAATATAAAGGTGCCGATCTTGCAGGTATCTCGTACGAGCAGCTTATGCCTTGGATTAAGCCCGATGGCGATGCTTTTAAAGTTATTACTGGCGATTTTGTTACTACCGAAGATGGTACAGGTATTGTTCACATAGCTCCTACTTTTGGTGCCGACGATGATAGAGTTGCTAAAGTAGCAGGTATTGCTCCATTAACACTTATCGACAAAGAGGGTAAGCTTGTTCCTATGGTCGATCGTTCGGGTAAATTCTTCAACATAGAAGACTTAGATGCCGACTTTGTTAAGAATTTTGTTAACGTTGATGCCTACTCTGAATTTGCTGGTCGTTTTGTTAAAAATGCCTACGACCCATCATTAACCGAGGAAGATGCTCCGCTTGATGTTGACTTGGCCGTAATGCTTAAAAAAGAAGATAAAGCATTTAAGGTAGAGAAACACGAACACAGTTACCCACACTGTTGGAGAACCGATAAGCCTGTTCTTTATTATCCGCTTGACTCGTGGTTTATTAAAACTACTGCCGTTAAAGAGCGCATGATGGAGCTTAACAAAACTATTAACTGGAAACCAGAATCAACTGGAACAGGACGTTTTGGTAAGTGGCTTGAGAATCTTGTTGACTGGAACCTTTCGCGTTCGCGCTACTGGGGTACTCCTCTTCCAATTTGGATGGACGAGAATAAAGAAGAGATTAAGTGTATTGGTTCTGTTGCCGAGCTTAAAGCCGAAATAGACAAGTCGGTTGATGCTGGTTATATGCTTGAGAACCCTTACAAAGATTATGTTGAGGGCGATAACTCTAAAGAAAACTACGAGCAGTTCGACCTTCACCGTCCTATTGTTGACGATATAGTTCTTGTTTCGGCAAACGGTACAAAAATGTTCCGCGAGCCCGATCTTATCGACGTTTGGTTTGACTCGGGTGCTATGCCTTATGCTCAGGTTCACTATCCTTTCGAGAATAAAGAGAATTTCGATAATATTTTCCCTGCCGACTTTATTGCCGAGGGTGTTGATCAAACACGTGGTTGGTTCTTTACGCTTCATGCTCTTTCAACAATGTTGTTCGACTCTGTTGCGTTTAAGAATATCATCTCAAACGGACTTGTTCTCGACAAAAACGGTAATAAAATGTCGAAACGTCTTGGTAATGGTGTCGATCCATTCGAGGCTATCGAGAAATATGGAACCGATCCTGTTCGTTGGTACATGATTACTAATGCTCAGCCTTGGGATAACCTTAAATTTGATACCGAAGGAATTGACGAGGTTAAACGTAAATTCTTCGGAACACTATATAATACTTACTCGTTCTTCTCGCTTTACGCTAATGTTGATGGTTTTAATGCTTCGCAAGAGCAGATTCCTGTTAACGAGCGCCCAGAGATCGATCGTTGGGTTATCAGTATCTTAAACTCACTTGTTAAAGATGTTGAAGGATTCTACGAGTCGTACGAGCCAACAAAGGCAGGTCGTGCTATTCAGCAATTTGTTACCGAGAATTTAAGTAACTGGTATGTTCGCTTAAACCGTAAGCGTTACTGGGGTGGCGAGTTCGATAAAGATAAGCTTTCGGCTTATCAAACTCTTTACACTTGTTTAGACACTGTTGCTCGTTTAATGGCTCCTATTGCTCCATTCTATAGCGATCAGTTGTTCCTTGACTTAAATGCTGTTTCTGGTTTAGACAAGTCGGAGTCGGTTCATTTGGCTTACTTCCCTGTTTTCGACGATAAACTTATCGACAAAGATCTTGAAGAGCGTATGGACATTGCTTCAAACGTTTGTTCAATGGTATTGGCATTGCGTCGTAAAGTAAATATTAAAGTTCGTCAGCCGCTTACTAAGATTATGATTCCTGTTCTTACTCCTGAATTCCAGGCACAAGTTGAGGCTATTAAGTCGTTGGTAATGTCGGAGGTGAATATTAAGGATATTGAATTCTTGACAGACACAGCTGGTGTTTTGGTTAAAAAGATTAAGCCAAACTTTAAAACTCTTGGACCAAAATATGGTAAGTTAATGAAGCAAATTGCTGGTATTATTAATGGTTTTAACCAAGATGATATTGCACAATTTGAAGCTAACGGAGCTTACAATGTTACTATTGGCGATCAGGAGCTTGCTTTAAGTTTAGACGATGTTGAAATTATGTCGGAAGATATTCCAGGATGGTTAGTAGCGTCGGAAGGTAAACTTACTGTTGCCTTAGATATAAACATAACTCCAGAACTTCGTAAAGAGGGTATTGCTAGAGAGATGGTTAATCGTATTCAGAACATACGTAAGGATAGCGGCTTCGAAGTTACCGATAAGATAAATATAACAATTCAACGTCACGAAGTTATTAATGAGGCTATTGAAGAGTATGCAGATTATATCGCAGGTCAAACTCTTGGTGAATCTGTTACTCTGGGCGAAGGTTTATTAGCCGAAAGAGGTAAAGAGATAGAGCTTGATGATGAGGTGAAAATAATTGTATATATCGAAAAGATTAAATAATTAAAATCTATAATCTTTCGTTTTTTTTCTTATTTTTAGTCAAAATTTTAAAGTTATGGCAGAGAAAACAAGATACACAGATGAAGAATTAGAAGAATTTAAGGAATTAATACTTGCTAAGCTTGAAAAAGCACGTAAGGAATTAGAGATTCTTAGATCTGCTATTAATAATTCTGATGGAAACGATACACAAGATACTTCACCAACATTTAAAGTGTTAGAAGAAGGAGCTTCGGTGTTATCGAAAGAGGAAGCAGGAAATTTAGCTCAGCGTCAATATAAATTTATTGAGCACTTAGAGGCTGCTTTAGGTAGAATTCGTAATAAGAATTACGGTATTTGTCGCGAGACAGGTAAACTTATACCAAAAGAACGTCTTAGAGCTGTGCCACATGCTACTCTTAGTATTGAAGCGAAAGAAAAAAGATAATTTTTAAGCAATTACAAATACAAAAAATGGTTGGAACAGCATTTGTTTCAATCATTTTTTTATGTTTGTATTCTTCAAATAAATATTATTATGACTAGAACACAAAAATCACTAATCACTATATTCTCAGTATTGCTTATTGATCAGGCGGTAAAAATCTGGATTAAAACAAATATGATGCTTGGGCAAGAGTATAAAGTGTTTGACGATTGGTTTATCATTCATTTTACCGAGAACAATGGAATGGCTTTTGGAATGGAATTTTGGGGTGTTTATGGTAAAATAGCTCTTAGTATATTTCGAATTCTAGCAGTTACTGGAATAGGATATTATTTATATACACTTATTAAGAAGAAAGAGAAAACAGGTTATATTATCTCTATTTCGTTGATTTTTGCTGGTGCTGTAGGTAATATTATCGATTCGGCTTTTT
>JAFGOQ010000140.1 GCA_016926405.1 Bacteroidales bacterium | reverse complement strand
TAACTAGTATTGTCTCTATTTTATTCAGCTTAATTATTGTAATTAATATAAAACATAGTCAGGATACTTTTCCTACAATGTTTTTCTTTTTACAAATGGTTGTAATAGCATCGGTAATTACAATTACAGTATTTGCTATTGGAAATAAAACAACAAATAGCAATAACATAGAAACATTAGAAGCTTCAGATTCGTCACTGCAAAAAAGCACAACAGAAGAAATCGAAAAAACAATAATTCTTCCTAGAGAAATATTACCATCAAAAGACAATGCTGATAAGCAAGAAAAAGCAGATGAAATACTTCGAAATTTTGCAAAAAAATTGGATTTATGCAGTGGTATATTCTATTTGCTAAATGAAAATAAGTTTTCGGTAATAGCAGATTATGCACTAATATCAGATACCGAAATTCTACCTTTCGAATTAGGAGAAACTCTTCCTGGGCAAGTTGCAAAAAATCAGAAAACACTTTCTGTAAAAACAACTCCCGACGAACACGCTAAAACAAATTCGGGTTTGGGAAGTGGTTTACCAAAAGAGATATTGTTTTTACCAATAATTAACAACTACAAAACAATTGCCATTTTAGAGTTGGCTACGTTTAAAAGCTTCGACAATATAGACAACCAGAGTGTAGAGAATATTTGCAATCAACTTTCGGAACTTTTCATTGACTAAATTAATCTTATTAAAATGAGTACTCTTAGAAATAAAATAGTTGAGATTCCAGAGAATTACAAAATATTAATGGCGGCCATTATTGGATCCATTATTCCAATATGTTGCTGGATAGTTACATTGTTTAATTTAAACCAAGGTTTTAATTTCGATTCCATTAGCGAGATACACAAAAACAACTTTCCACTATGGTTTTTAGATATTATTCCTCTTATTTCTGCAGCTGTACTATCTTTTATTTATCAGCAGCAAAAAATTAAGAGATCAATCTTAGACACAATTATTGAAGAAAAAGAACAGGTTATTAGTCGTAATATTGCTCTTGCCCAAAAAATTGGCAATGGTGATTTTAACTATCAAAATAGCAACATCGACCGCAACGACGTATTAAGCCAATCGCTTTTGCGAATGCAACAAAACTTGATTATTAATCATCAAAAAGAGGAAGAACAAAACTGGATTACTGCAGGTAAAGATCTTATCTCGAATATTCTTCGACTACATAATAATCTTAACGAATTAACGTACGAAGTTTTAGTTGAATTAATTAAATACCTAGAAGTTATACAAGGTGCCATTTATATTTACGAGGATGAAAAAATTATAAATTACGCCACCTACGGTTATAGCAGACGAAAATATTTAAATCAGGAATTTAACGTTGGCGAAGGCCTTATAGGAGAATGTGCCTTTGAAATGGATATTGTTTACAGAACCGAAATTCCTGAAGATTATGCATTTATTACATCTGGTATTTTAGGCGACAAAAAGCCTGCATCTATACTAATTGTTCCATTGGTTAGCGACGAAAAATTACAAGGAGTAATAGAATTTGCTTCACTTGACGATACAATTTCCGAGTTGAAAATTAAGTTTATGAAGGAGATTGGAGAAATTATAGCACGAACAATTTACAATCTACGAATCAATCAAAAAACATCGGAGCTATTAAAAGAGTCGCAAGTTATGACTGAAGAGTTAAAACAGCGAGAAGAAGAACTTCGCCAGAATGCTGAAGAAATGAGAGCTACCCACGAAGAACTTGAAATAGCTAATTCAGATCTAGGCCGTCAAATGGCAAATGTAGCAAAGGCTCAAAATCGTCAACACACTCTATTAGAAAATGCTAGCGAGATAATATTTATCTACTCCGATAAAAAGTTATTGAAATACATCAGCCCTTCGGTAACAAAAATATTAGGCTTTACACCAGAGGAAATGACAAATGGAAAAGATACTGAACGCCTTAGTCATGCTGGAGAGCAAATGTTTAACAAAATGTTTAACAAACTTTTAGAAAATCCAAAAGAGAGACAAACAATTCAATATACTTTTACAAAAAAAGACGGTACAACAATATCATTAGAAGCCACAGGAAGGAACATGCTACACGATCCTTCTATTGAAGGAATAATTCTGAACTCTCAAGATATAACAGATAGAATAAACAGAGAGAAAGAGGAGCGCATGAAAAGCAAAATGCAATCGTTATCAGAAAATTCTAACGACATGATTATTAGAATTAACACGTCTGGTCAATTTTTCTACGCAAATCCAATCACAGAAAAATATTTAGGAATAAAAGCAAATTCGTTAACAGGTCAAACACTGAATTCTGTAGAATTAAACGAAGACTTAAAAAACTTCTTCAAAGAGACTATAAAAATCACAAAAGAAGAAAAGATAAAAAAATCAACAGAGCTTACATTTACTACACCAAACAATGAACAGC
This sequence comes from Bacteroidales bacterium, assembly GCA_016926405.1. Taxonomy (GTDB): domain Bacteria; phylum Bacteroidota; class Bacteroidia; order Bacteroidales; family UBA6680; genus UBA6680. Next base: position 6,588 of record JAFGOQ010000140.1, on the reverse strand, counting down.
TTATTGTTAGTATTGATTCAATTCCTGAATTCAACGAAAATGAATTAGAGACTATTTTATTTGTAAGTCACGATATAACAAAAGCAAAAGAGATTGAAGAGGAGATAAAAGATGCTAACAGAAATATGTCTGAGAGTATCAATTATGCCGAACGTATTCAATCATCAATTTTACCAAACAATTACATGATTCAGAGCAACTTTACTGATTCATTCATATTATACAAACCACGTGATATAGTAAGTGGAGACTTCCCTTGGTATTTCGAAAAAGATGGTATTATTAACATTGCGGCTGTAGATTGTACAGGTCATGGTGTTCCTGGAGCATTGCTTTCATTTATTGGATATTTCTTACTTAATAACATTGTCGATGCAAGTGGAAACTTGCCAGCATCGGAAATTATTGATCGTCTTCATTTCGAAGTTAGACGAACACTAAAACAAGATCATATTGACTCCGACGCTAGAGATGGCATGGATATTGCATTTGTACAAATTGACAAGGAAAATTCGATAATTAATTACGCTGGAGCACACCGTCCTTTATACCTTGTTCGAGACGGGGAACTTATTGAATATAAAGGTGACAGAAAAGCTATTGGAGGAATTCCGCATAGAAAGAAAGCTGAGGTTAATTTTACAAATCACAGAATAGAATATAAAAAAGGCGATAGAATATATTTCTTTTCGGATGGTTTACCAGATCAAATTGGAGGACCAGAAAAGAAAAAATATACAGCCAAAAGAATTCGCGAAATAGTTGTCGACAACAACAATTACAGCATGAAGCAGTTACATAATATTTTTGAGGCCGATTATTTAGAATGGAAAGATGAATATAAACAAATTGATGATATATTATTATTAGGAATTGAACTATAAATTAGTATTTTTATCCCCACAAATAATCACATTATGCAGAATAAAAGTATGAATGGATTTCTCCAATTTGTCTATGACTCCTATAAGTCAATGAAAGCACGCGAAATAACCCTCGTGTACGAAGGAGAAATAAACCACCAAATAACAAAGGCATTCACTTCACTTGCCGAAACAAATATGGCAAAAGATGAGGAAGCCAATTCGGTGCAAAAAAAAGTTTTTCACGTTATGGTTGAATGTCTTCAGAATGTTAGCAAACATGCTGAAGGGCTTCCTATATATGACTTTGAACCAAATAGCCGTGGTATTTTTATGGTTAGCAAAAACGAAACATACTACACTATTACTACAGGAAATCTTATAGGAAATGAAAAAATTGAAGGGCTAACTAAGCTCTTAGAGCAAATAAATGAATTAGATAAGGATGGACTAAGTATTCTATATAAAACTCAAATCAAACAAGGTCGACTATCAGAAAAAGGTGGAGCAGGATTAGGTTTTATTGATATTGCCAAAAAAACTGGTAATAAAATTGACTTTAACTTTTTACCTATCGAAGACGATAGCCACCATTTCTTTATCCTGACAGCAAATATTACACGAAATATATAAAATTTATTATAATGGAAGTAATCAAGATTTTAGGAACAGACGATACTCCAAATGTTATTTTTGATTTAGAAAATGATGTTTTTGAAATCTCTGGCAGATCTCTACCTGAAGATGTTACAGCTTTTTACGAGCCTCTTATAAATTGGTTAGACGAATATGCCGAAGATCCAAAAGACTCTACAGTTTTCTCTTTCAAACTTGTGTATTTTAACACAGCATCTTCAAAATTAATTCTAGATATTCTTATGAAACTAGAAGAGATTCACGAGGATGGAAAAGAAGTACTTGTTAAATGGTACTACCCTGACGATGACGAAGATATGGAAGAAGCAGGAGAAGAGTATGCAGATATTGTTAGTGTTCCGTTTGAACAGATTAGTTATACACTTAACTAAGATTTTTTATAAAATATGAGTGAGGAAATTCTTAAAGCGCTAATGCAGCTTTTTGCAATAGTTGCTAAACAAGATGATGGTATTGACAAGTCAGAGATACAATTTGTAAAGAATTTCCTCACTCAACAACTTAATGAAGAAGCTGTTGAAGAGTACATTCAGCTTTTTTATAGTCGTGCCAATCTTGATTCAGAGGGCAACGAAATAAAAAACGATGATCAACCAAAGAAAAAGCTTACCTCTGTAGGCGATTCAGTTCGTATTCTTGGTCTTTGCAAAAAAATTAATAAAACACTTACTCAACAACAAAAAGTTGTTGCTCTAGTTCGTCTATTTGAACTAATCAATGTAAATCAGAAATTTACAGAACAACGTATAGCTATTTTAAATACCGTTTCAGATGTTTTTAAACTTGATAGCCAAGAATATAAAGACATCGAAACTTTTGGCATTAACAATAATCACGATAAGTCATCGTGCCCATCAATTTTAACCATCAATAACAATATAAATTGTTCCGATGGCGAAGACGTTGAAAATGCAAACAACAACGATGAAATTTTTATTCTACGTATTCCTAGCGTAGAACTTTATTTTTTAAGATATACAGGAAATAGCGATGTATTCCTAAACGGACTACCTATCGATAATAAACGAATATATCTATTTGCTCGCGGATCAAGCGTAAAACCATCAAAGGGAAAACCTTTCTTTTACAGCGATATTGTTTCGCACTTCATGACTAATGAAGGATCGTCTAAAATATCGTACATAGTAAAAGATTTATCATATACATTTCCTTCTGGCGATATAGGCTTGCACACAATGAGTTTCAGCCAAAAGCAAGGAAACCTAGTTGGCATAATGGGAGCCTCGGGTGCTGGTAAAACTACTTTACTTAACGTTTTATCAGGAATAGCAACACCATCTGAAGGATCGATAAAAATAAATGGTATCGATCTTCACAAAAACGCCGATGATTTAGAAGGTATTATAGGCGTAATCCCGCAAGACGATCTTCTTATCGAAGAACTTACTGTTTTCGAAAATTTATATTACAACGCTAAACTTTGTTTTAAAAATAAAACAGAGGAAGAGATATCTGTTCTTGTCGACAAAACTCTGGATAACCTAGGTTTATTAGAACGTAAGAATCTGAAGGTTGGATCGCCAATGAATAAGATGATTAGTGGTGGTCAGCGTAAACGATTAAATATTGCTCTCGAATTAATTCGCGAACCATCTATCCTGTTTGTCGATGAACCAACATCTGGATTATCCTCTCGCGATTCGGAAAACGTAATGGATTTGCTACGCGAATTATCGCTTAAGGGCAAGCTTATTTATGTAGTTATCCACCAACCATCGTCTGACATTTATAAAATGTTCGACAATATGATAATTCTAGATACTGGTGGACACCTTATATATCAAGGCAACCCAGTTGAAGCTATTATATATTTTAAACGATTAGACAGCCAAATTAACAGCGAAGTTGGCGAATGTAAATCGTGCGGTACAGTAAACCCAGAATTAATTTTCAATATTGTTGAATCGCAGATTGTCGACGAATTTGGAAAATACACAGGAACACGTAAAGTAAATCCTTTAAAATGGGAGAAGCATTACAAAACGAATATTGTCCCTAGCGAAATTACTGAGGTTAACGAAACGCCTCCAAAAAATCTTAATATTCCTAATAGAATTAAGCAGTTTATTATATATACCCTGCGCGATTTTAAATCTAAGATAAGTAACAAACAATACATAGCTCTTAATCTACTAGAGACACCTGTTTTAGGATTTATCCTATCCTATGTAATTAGATATATTGCCGATCCTAATTCCGATATCTATATATTCAGAGAAAACGAAAATATTAACATTTACATATTTATGGCTATAATTGTTGCGCTATTTATTGGCTTAACAGTTAGTGCCGAGGAAATATTTAGAGATCGTAAGATTCTTAAACGCGAAAAATTCCTAAACCTCTCGCGATCATCATATCTACTTTCTAAAGTGTTTATTCTTACTGTTCTATCTGCAATTCAAACATTCTTATTTGTAATTATTGCAAATACTGTTTTAGGTGTCGAAGGAATGAACTTTGCATATTGGCTAGTACTTTTTTCGGTAGCAATATTTGCAAATATACTTGGACTTAATATTTCTGCTACTTTTAATTCGGCAGTAACAATATATATCATCATCCCTCTACTAATGATTCCTATGATGATATTAAGTGGTGCCATGTTTAGCTTCGAAAAGCTTAACAGATCGGTAGGAAGTGTTGATAAAGTACCTTTTGTAGCCGATTTTATGGTTACTAAATGGGCCTACGAAGCTTTAGTTGTAAATCAGTTTGCTAACAATAATTTCGAGAAATACTTTTTCGACCTCGAGAAAAAGATAAGTGTTCTAGATTTTAAGCAGGTATATTATTTACCTGAATTAGAAACCTATACAAATGACGCAATAGCTTTAATCGAATCGCAAGATAAACAAGATCAAAAAGATTTAGAAGATAATTTAGAGCTATTAAGAAACGAGCTAACTCTATTAAACAACCTTAATCCAGAAGAACAATTTAGTAATATAGAAAAAATTACACCTAAAGAATTTAACTCTGAAATAGGACAAGCAATTATTGAACATATTGACAAATTAGGAATTTCTTATTCAAAAAAATTCTCTGTAGTAAATCAAGAGAGGGAGGCTATGATAAACCGCCTGCTATCGAAAGATAAAGAAGGATTTTTACGTCAAAAAAATCGTTACTATAACGACGACTTAGCCGACTATGCAAAGAAAATATATGAGAAAAATCCTATTTTAAATTCGCAAAACAGATTAGTGCAACAAATTGATCCTATATTTAAAGATGCTATTCCTAATGGATTTCTCGATTACAGATCACATTTCTTAGCACCACGAAAACACTTTGCTGGAAAATATTTCAACACATATTGGTTTAACCTAAGTGTCATTTGGATTCTATCGATACTCTTATACATTTTATTATATTTCGAAGTATTTAAGAAAATGCTAGAATTTAGTGAAAGATTTAAGCTCGGTAACAAAATGAAAAGTTAGCATTTTTTTTTATATTTACCCTTCGGAATTACCCTTACAGATTATTTAATAGAAAAACACAGCCTAAATGAAATCAACAATTAATATAATGCTAATTCTTAGCGCAATAATAATTAGCATTTCCTCGTGTAATAACGCATCAAATGAGGAACGTATGTTTGCCGAAGCACGCGATAGCGTAAACTACGATGGCGAATTGCCTGTTGCAAAAGAAGTAGTTAGTGACATGATTCAAAATGTTACCTCTCCAATAGAAATGGCTTCGCTTATAAAAGCGTTAAACATGCCTTTTTCTAAAAATTATCTTGCTCCAACAGATAATCTAGAAAAATATGTAACAAACTTCGAGCAAGCACTAGCATTAGGAATATATGGAGCCGATTTAGGTTACATTAATATGTACGAGAAAACATCGTCGGTGTTAGCTTATATTTCAGCGATGAAAGATTTAGCCAACGAATTAAAAATTGGTCAATTTTTTGATTTTAATACACTAAAAGATTTAGCTACAAACAGCGAAAACATTGACTCGCTTGTTTATATTTCGCAACGATCGTTTACCAAAATGGATAACTATTTACGCGAAAGTCAGCGTAGCAAACTTAGTTCGCTTATGGTAACTGGTGTTTGGATTGAAGGTGTTTGCATTGCTTCTAATGTTGCTCTTAAATCAAATAACGAGGAGGTTGCCGAAAAAATAGGAGATCAAAAAGTTATCTTAAAAACGCTTCTTATTATTTTAGAAAATTATAAAAAAGATACTAAAGTTATTGATTTAGTTAATAAACTTAAGGAGTTAGAGGTTTTCTTCGATCAAGTAAAGATTTCAACTATTCCTGGAGAACCAGAGATGAAAGAGGTTAATGGATCGCTTTGTGTTATTCAAAATGACATAACAACTGTTGAAATTTCACCTGAAACCTTAAGCTCTATTATCAATAAATCAATTGCTATACGAAACTCTATAATAAACCAATAAGATGAAAAAACTAGGACTAATTACATTACTTATTACTATTTTATTTTGTTTTAATGGAATAGCAAAAGCTCAATCTATTGAAGATTTAGTTGAAATGTGTCGTGTTGTTGCAGGTGAAGCGTCATATGTTCGCGATTTTAAAGCTCAACTTGACGAAGGAAATCCAGCACCAATAAAAAATCAACCTTTTATATTACTTCGTAATACAGAATATGTTTTTTCAATTTGCTCGTCGAGAGAATTAGAGGGCGAATTAATTATTGAACTATTTGATACTAGTAGATTAGTTACAACTAACTATTCTATATCAACTAGTAAGTACTACGATAGAATCACATTTAAATGTTCTACATCGGGACCTTATAGATTGAAAATGTATTTTAAAGATGGTAAAGCCGGATCGGCAGTAGTTATGCTTTCAATGTTAAAACGAGTCTAACAGATAATAAATTTTAATAAAAAACCTCGATTATTATTAATCGAGGTTTTTTATTATACGTATTGAATTATAAAAGGATAAGCTTTACTAAAAACTATTGCAAACAGGTAAACATAAAGGAAAATAGAAATATACTTCTCTTTCTTAATATTTAAAGCCTGTACAGATACAATTATAACAGAT
>JAFGOQ010000139.1 GCA_016926405.1 Bacteroidales bacterium | reverse complement strand
TGCAAATATAGAGCTTCAAACCCACCATTCCAAACCATTTTGAGAAATAATTTGAAGGTATTTATCGAAGCATGCTTATCATTCTAAAAAACAAGGCTATAAATCTAAAGAAAATTACTCCTCATCTGTCATAGATAACTGAATCCTCTTCCGTCCATAATCAACATCGATAATTTTCACTTTTACTTGCTGATTTAAACTAACCACATCGGCTGGATTGCTTACAAACTTATTTGCAAGCTTAGATATATGCACTAACCCATCTTGCTTAACCCCTATATCAACAAAAGCACCGAAGTTTGTAATGTTAGTTACAATACCAGGTACTACCATTCCTATCTTAACATCATCAATAGAAAATATTGTAGGATCGAACTCAAAAACCTTAACTGTTGAACGAGGATCTAATCCAGGTTTTTCTAATTCAGAAAGAATATCGTGCAATGTCGGCAATCCTACATTATCAGATACATATTTATCAATATCAATTTTTTTTCTAAACGACTCATTGGCTAAAAGAGTAGGAACATCAATAGACAGATCTTTGGCCATTTGCTGAACAATATGATAACTCTCGGGGTGAACAGCCGAATTATCTAAGGGGTTTTTAGCATTTGCAATACGCAAGAAACCTGCCGATTGTTCGAAAGCCTTATCACCAAGGCGAGGAACTTTTTTAAGTTGTAAACGAGAAACAAAATCACCATTCTCCGATCTATACTCAACAATATTAGCTGCTAGTTTTTCGCCTAGACCAGAAACATAGGTAAGTAAATGTTTACTAGCTGTATTTAAATTAACACCAACAGTATTCACACAACTTTCTACTACCGAATCAAGTGATTGCTGAAGTTTCTTTTGATCGACATCGTGTTGATACTGTCCTACTCCAATAGATTTGGGGTCTAGTTTAACCAACTCTGCAAGTGGATCGATTAATCTACGTCCAATAGATACTGTGCCGCGAACAGTTACATCATAAGTAGGAAACTCATCTCGAGCAACTTTAGAAGCCGAATATATAGACGCACCACTTTCGTTAACAATAAACACTTGAATATCGCTCTTAAACTGAATTTTGCGAACAAAAGACTCTGTTTCGCGACTGGCAGTACCATTTCCTATCGCAATCGCATCTATATGATAAGCATCAACCAACGATGATATTTTCTTGATAGACTGCGTAACTTCTCGTTGTGGAGGATGCGGATAAATTGTCTCATTATGGAGTAAATTACCTTGATGATCGAGACAAACAACTTTACACCCCGATTTAAAACCTGGATCTAAAGCCAACACACTCTTTGGACCCAAAGGAGCTGCCATAAGTAACTGACGAAGATTACTAGCAAAAACAGCTATTGAATTATCATCGGCAAACTCTTTTGCCATAGCCTTAATCTCGTTTTCTATTGATGGCTTTATTAATCGCTTGTAGCTATCGGTTATAGCATTATTAATAATTCGGGCTGCCTGACCATTCGATTTTATAATAAGATTATTTATATTTTCAATTGCTTCATCCTTATCAATATCAATCGACAGTTTTAAGAACCCTTCCTGCTCACCCCTAAACATAGCCAAAATACGGTGCGATGCAGAATTTCTCAGAGGCTCACTAAAATCAAAATAATCAGCAAACTTCTCTCCTTCCTCATCTTTACCTTTAACCAATTTAGAAGTAATAACAGCGTTTCGTTTAAATTGTGCTCTTACAATATTACGCACTCGCGGATTTTCGTTAACCCATTCGGCAATAATATCCGAAGCTCCAGCAATAGCCTCTTCAGTAGAATCAACAACATCGTTAATAAATTTTATGGCAAATGATTCTACATCATCAATCTGTTGTTTCATTATTGTACCAGCTAATGGCTCAAGACCTTTCTCCTTAGCTATTAAAGCTTTTGTACGACGCTTAGGCTTAAATGGAAGGTAAACATCTTCTAAACGAACCAAATCCCAAGTATCATTAAGTTTTTGATGCAACTCTTCAGTCATCAAACCCTGTTCTTCGATTGACGAAATAATAGCTTCGCGACGTTTATCTATTTCCTGTAATTTCTGAAACTGCTTTTGGATCTCGAAAACAGCAACTTCGTCGAGACTGCCAGTGAACTCTTTTCTGTATCGGCTAATGAAAGGTACAGTTGCCCCTTCGGACAATAGATTAATAACAGCAGAAACCTGCTTAACCGAGAGATTCAGATTTACAGATATTAATTTTATGTATTTATCGTTCATATTAAATGTATTCAAAATAGATTAAAAAGGTTTAATAGTTTTGCCAAACAAAACAATCAAACCTATCGAAAACAATTATTAAAGCATAAATATAGTGGTTTAAGCGAAATTGTATTGTAAAAGCATTCGTATTATTTAGATTTGCAAATAAAAATATTTGATATGAAGATTAACAAACCTAGAAAAGAGGTGACAATGATTTTACTAATTGTAATATTATTGACATTGTCATACATTGCACCAAAACTTAACAACAACAATTCGGAAAAGAGAAAAGAAGAACCGAAGATTGAACAAAGCATAATAGAGAATAACGACACAATAATTGACAATAGTGTTACAGAAAAAGATTCAACAAACAACAACCTAAGCTCATTAATTGGGCTGGTTGTTTGGATTGCTATTTTTGGTGTTGGCTTTTACTACTTTAATAATTATCGTAAAAAAACAGATTTAGGTTTTATTAAAATTTCGACAAGGAAGAAAAAAGGAAAACAACTCCTAACAATTATCGTATACAACTTCAGTAAAAAAGGAATTAGTATTAATGCTCCTGTTATTGAATTTATGAAAGGTAAAGAAATCAGAAAATTTAAGATTACAAGCATTGCAAATCAGAATATTTACCCTTTATATATCCCCGAAAAACAAGGTCAAAAATTAACAATTACACTTGATGTTTTCGTTACTAAAGTTCCTGAATTAGCAAATTTCACTTCGTTTAGAATAACTTCATCAACACAGAATAACAAAATTATCCGATCACTAAAAAAGAGAATAAAATAACAACCCATATTAACATAGAATCGAAGGTACTACTCAAATAAAATATTCTAATTATATGGGCTAAACTAGAGAAAGTAAGCATTCCTGAAAAATCCTTATGTTAAGGAAGCAAAAGGCATAAACTACAGATTTATTACAATTAAATTGTATCTAAAAATATTATTTAACTCCTTGCCTTACCAAAATCTATATCCAAACGAGAAATATACATTAACCTTATCGCCAGAATCAAATCCTCTAGAAACAGTAACTTCAATAGGACCTAAAACAGCATCGTACCCTAACGATATGGCCGCTCCTAAATCCCAATTCGCGGGTTTTAAAAACCTAGAATAAAAATCACTTCGCTTTACAGAATTATACCCAGCATTTATAATTACAGAACAGTAATAATCCTTTACATTAAACTGACCTGTAAATTGTGCCATTGAAACATTGTTATTATAAATTGAATTCTCTTTAGCACCAACAAAAGGAATCACCCTTTTTGAATAAAAATTTGCACCTCCCATTTTATATACAGGAATAAAAGAGTCTTCCAAAGTACTTATGCCAATAAATCCATCAAATCGAGCAGTAAATAAATTCTCGACAATTGGTATATTGTAACTACCGCGTACAGACATATTAACGTGATAATCTCTATTTACAACAAACAACTGAGAATTTGAATCTCCCAAAGGAGAATATATATTTGTAGTAATATTATACTTGTCGGCAAAATTATACGATAAATTAGCATCAACAAAAAAACCTCTCTTTGGCCAGTATCGCTGATTTAATGTGTTCATTGAAAGATTTATACTAGCAAATAAATTTCGCACCGATATAGATTTAAAATCACCAAAGTTACGCGGACGAGCATAAAATCTATGATATCCAATTCTCATCCCTAATGAAGTAAATGAGTTTGGGAATATATCGACACCCGAGCGAATATCGGTTTCCAAAAAACGTGTGATAGAACCCTTAGCCTCGGTTTTATAATCGTTTAACTTATACGAATAAAAGTCAAAATCAGAAGCCCAGCACCAATTCTGACCCTCTCCAAAAAACTTCGAAAGTTTAGAGTTTGCTGAAAAATTCTCGCTAACATGAATATTTGATGTCCATTTAGACGATTTTAAAACAGAATTAAGCATTGTGTAATTTAACAACAATCCACCATTACTGTAATTATTATAATTTATAGCAACTTTAGCCGAATATTTAGGCTTCTCCTCAACCTGAATTGTAAGAATAGCACCTAAATCGCTATTCTGAATTTTGTATGTAGCCTTAATAAAGTTACTTGTTCCGAAAACTCTTGTCACCCCCTCTTCAATCTCGCTAACTGTAACCCAATCGCCAGGTTTAATACCAAGCTTACCCGTAACAATCGATTTCGAAACATGCGAGAGACCTATAACATTAAGCTGATTTATCTTCACAGACTGAACATCAATAACTGATGACTCATGATTTACAGCTGTTCTATGTACATTATAATTCTCTAAAAGCTTTATAAGTTCTTCTCTTTTCTTATTAGCAGCCTCTTTGCCGAAAATAATTATAGAATCGGCATAAACAAAATCGGAGGTAGAATAACCTTTAAGATCAGGCTCAATAAGCACATCGCAGAAGGCTTTATTTTCTTCAGAATCCTGAATACTAAGCAACATAGTACTCTGCATAAGAACCGAAAAAATTGAACTCAAATCTTCTTTCTTTTTGTAGCCTCCACTAACGTTACAACCAATAATAATATCAGCACCACGAGCCAACATTTCTTTAACAGGAAAATTACTAACCAAACCTCCATCAACCAAATATTTATCGTCCACTTTTACAGCAGTAAAAACAGAAGGTATTGCCATACTTGCACGCATAGCCTCGGCTAAATAACCATTATCCATAACAACCGCATCACCATTTGCTAAATCGGTTGCTACACAAAAAAACGGAATAGGAAAATCGCTAAACGAATTATAACTGTATGATGGCCAACAATATTTCGAAAGCAATAGTGAAAGTTTCTGTCCCTCTATAATTCCAGAAGGCAATCCTATGCCATCTTTTTTCAATTTAAAATCGGCAAGAAATCGATTATATTCATCCTTCTCTTCGATGTTAATTTCCGAAAGAGGGACATAATTAGTAAGTATTTCAGCCCAATTTTGGGTAGACATCATTGTTGCTAAACTATCTGCCGAATAACCTATTGCATATAATCCACCAACAATACTCCCCATACTTGTTCCTGCAATAAAATCGGGCTTTATACCAAGCTCTTCAAGAACCTTTAAAACACCTACATGCGCAATTCCTTTGGCACCTCCACCACTTAGCACAAGCCCTATTTTGGGAGTTTTCCTAACGTCAGTTTTAATCACATTTACTGAATCTATCTGCGATAAAGCAAACATACTATACAGCGAACAAACAAATGTTAAAAGGAAAACTCTAAGCATCTATATTTTTTCTTTTAAAATATCTTGCAACTCGTTAAAAGCTGCTTCAATTTTAGTCATATTTTCGATAAAAAAATCGAAAATAACATTTCTATCTTCATCTTTAAATATCGAAACATTATCGATAGTTTTATAGATTCTGGCACAACTATAGAGGGCATCAAAAGTTTCTATTCTATAATCTTCTTCCCATACAAAACTAGGGTCTAGAAATTCGTTAATGACAGCTTTATATGATACCAACAATTCAAATACCTGATCAATTTTCTCAGGCTTTTTGTAGTATATTTCCCAAATAACAGAAGCCGATTTTTTATCTGCCTCAAATTTCAGAACCATGCCTTTTATGCCAGTTCTAGATAAAACCCACCTCTTTTTTCCTCGTCCTTTAACAGGTATCTTAGCTGTTCGCTGATCAAAAGCATCCCAGAACTCTTTTTGTAATCGTACCGATTCTTCTTTACTAAACATTTAATCCAATTTTATATTAACGATAAACTTTTTGCAGCAGCATAAGCTACAAAAATTAAATACGAAAATATTAACATTATAGCCTTTGTTCGCGACATGCGCTTTCCAACAACATATATTAAAAAAGACAGAACAGTAAGTGCAAACAAAACCCAAAGAATAGGAACAATGACACTAACCATTTTTTCTCCTAAATCGAGTGATCCTCGCAAAACACCATATATAAACAATGGAAAACCAAGAGCAAAACCTATATCAAAAATATTACTTCCTAGGGCACACGAAATAGCATCGTTAAAATTCCCCTTTTTAGCATCTTTAATAGAGATAATTGTATCTGGCAAGCTTGAAGCTGCAGCAGCAATAATTAGTGCTACAAAAAGAATTGGCATTTTTAAACCTTGTACTTCACCTAATAAAGGTAATGTATACTTATCCTGACCCAACATTTCGCTGGCGTGAACCAACAACATACACGAAGCTCCCATTACTATTGTTGAAACAGAAAGTAATACCCAAGCATTGAACGTATTAAATTTCTTATTCCCTATTACTAAAGCGTACAAATCAATCTGCATTGCATCCTTAATAAAAGAATCTTTCTTGCCCAACTTCTCGTATGTCTCCCCATTGGAGTGGCTTTTATCAATAGCTCCAGAGAAAAAAAGAAAAACAATATATACCAAATACAATGACATTAATGCCATTCCATGATACCAATAAAGCTCTTGTTTGCTTACAATAAAAATCAAAACAAGAATCTCTATTAACAAAAAGATACCATCACGAATCATTAATTTTCTGGAAACAATAATATCACGTCCCATTTTAGACAAATGCACAGCAATAATAACACAGGCAGGAATAATCATTCCATTAAATAACGACGATCCCGCAGTAGTTCCCATTCCACCAGCAAAACCATCTTTATCGTTTAGAACAAATAAAAAGAAAAGAGTAAGAAAAAATTCGGGCATAGAACTGGCTATAGCATTTATGGTAGCACCACGAACACCGTTTGACAAATTTCTTCCAATATAAGCCGAAGCCGACTCAAATCCATCACTTGCTTTCCAGATTATCCAACCGGAAATTATAATTAATAACAATGGTACAATTACACCCATATTTATATTTTTTGTTCAAATATAATAATTCAGATATTACAAACACTTATCATGTGTAAAAAACGACGTAATTTAACGGTAAGTTCATACAAATAACATTTGTGCTTTTTCACTAATAATTAATCTTATAATTAAAAAATAATTTTACTATCTTTACCACCTGAAAATTTAATATTTTACAAGCTATGGCAAAGAGAAAAGACATTAAAAAAGATATTGATTACGTAACATTTGAAGTTATTTCGGACTGCTTTACTTTTATGGCTTTTTTCCCAGAAAAAGGAAAAGAGAAAGCAATTGAGATTATTAACGATACAACAGCTATTAGAAACGACTTAATGGCCAGAGTTAATCACCCAGATGGAAAAAACAATCCTAAATTAGTTAAAGCTCATTACAGAAATATTTATAATGACTTACTTTCTAAAATGGATCAACAGTTCGAAAAACTTAGTGCATTAACAAAGTAATCGCTTTCAACCAATATAAAAAAGACGCATGTAGCGTCTTTTTTTTGCTCTCTACTTTCAACTATTTTCACTTTCATTTGTCAAAGCCATCGAACAAATAAATATTTTGAGCAACCAACTATTCTAATTACTTTTATGATTGGTCTAATTAAGGCTAAATAACTCGTAAACAATACAGAATTATGCTGAAATCATACATAAAAATAGCTATAAGAAATATACGAAACCATAAATACCATTCCATACTAAGTGTAACTGGTTTATCACTTGGGTTGGCAGCTTTTTTACTTATCATATTCTATATTTTTAATGAAATTAGTTACGATCTTTTTAATACTAATGCTTATAGAATATATCGAATAGCAACAATAACCGAAAAAGATGGTGTTGGAGAGCGATCGGCAAGCTGCCCTTTTCCATTAGCAGAAAAAATAGAGAAACAATTCCCCGAATATGTTGAGAAAACACTTCGCCTTTTTAATTTAAATTCGCCCTCACTTCCTCTAAAGATTAATGGTGAAACTATTCACCAGAAAAATGTATTTTTATGCGACACTACTATATTCTCATTCTTCGACCTGAGAATGGAGGAATCTCAAAAAAAACAATTGTTTCAAAACGATAATTCGGTTATTATTTCGCAATCTTTTGCTAATAAAAACTTTCCTAAAGGAAATTATGTTGGAGATTCAATATACTTCTTTCAAACAAAAACATACCTAAAAATCACTGGTACTTACAAAGACCTTCCAAACCAAAGTCATTGGCATCCAAGTGTATTAATTAATTTAAACAACTTCATTAATGTATATGGAGATCAAATAAAAGACAACATGCTTTGGAATCCTTTTTGGACTTATGTTTTACTAAAAAAAGGAATAAATCCAGACCAGTTAGAAACACAATTACACAAGCTAACAGATTATAACAACAATATATATGATGATTTTATAATTTACATGCAACCTCTGGCGGACATTCATTTGAATTCTCATTTACAATTTGAAATAGAACAAAACGGAAAACAATATTATGTTAATATACTTTTTTGGATTGCCTTATTGATTATAGTCTTAGCTGCTACAAATTTTGTAAACCTATCTACCGCAAATGCCATTTACAGAGCAAAAGAAATTGGAATTAGAAAAACTATTGGTGCTTCGAAACGACAAATATTCACTCAATTTATAGTAGAGTCATTAATACTTACTTTTATTTCGTTAATTTTTGCGTTGGCAATCATAGAACTATTTCTTCCTTTCTTTAGATTCTATGTCGACTCTAACTTCAGGGTTCACTTAAACTATTCTATATTTAGCATAATAACATTTTCGTGTATTGGATTAATTATTGGACTTTCTTCAGGTATTTATCCGTCAATATATTTATCGTCATTTAATCCATTAAACGCTATTAAAGGAATTGTAAAAAGTCGTAATCACATTTTAAGAGCAAGGGTATTTCTTGTATTTGTACAGTTTTTTATTTCATCGGTACTTATTATAGCTTCATTATTTGTTTATAATCAGATTAAGCATATTCAAAACCTCGATTTAGGATTTGAAAAAGAGAACATTATTCTTCTTGAGGTAAATGATACATACATTCCAAAAAACTTCGAAAGCTTTAAATCTGATTTATTAAAAAACCCGAATATCGCCTACGTTACAGGAATGCAATATCCTATTGGAATAAGCCACAATACAACAATTTTTAATACTGACACATCGGGTAATGTAAAAAATAATGAACTATACCCATATAATAGTGTAAACTTCGATTTTATTAAAACTTTCAAGATAAAAATTATTGAAGGTCAAGATTTCTCAGAATATAACAACAATTATGTCGATGGAATTTTGATAAATGAAGAGATGGTAAAGCATAAAGGTTGGACTATTAAAAATGCTATTGGTCGTCAAATGACACAAGAAAATATTAAAACAAAAGTTATTGGCGTATACCAAAACTTTTACAACACGTCGGTACTCTCTCCAACTGTTCCTTTTATTCTAACTATGGCACCCGACAAAAAATACATTAATTATATAACAAAATATGTTGCTATAAGATTTAACGAAGAGAATCAAAGTGTTATAGATTATATAGAAAGTACTTGGAACAAGTATAATACAAACAAAACCTTCGAATTTAAATACTTAAAAAAGGAACTTAAAGAACTTTATAAAAACGAATATAAGATAGCCAACTTTGTTGTTCCATTCACCCTTTTGGCTATAATAATTGCCATCATTGGACTTATGGGTTTAACAACCTACACTTGTTATCAGAAACGAAACGAAATAGGAATTAGAAAAACAATTGGGGCATCTATGTTTAGCATTATTAAACTTATATCAAAAGAATTTGTGATAATTGCCTTGATAGGAAATATTTTAAGTTGGCCAGTATCGTATTATCTAGTTAAACAATGGTTAGAAACATTTAATTCGCACACACCCATAAATTGGATTTTCTTTGCATTATCTGCAATAATAGCAATTTCTTTAGCCTTATCAATATCTGCCTGGAAAGCATATATTGCTGCCAAAACAAAACCTGCAAACTCATTAAATAGAAAATAGAAAAGCCTCTTAACGAAGCTTTTCTATTTCCCATATACAGCATTAGAGTTATTTTCATATCTAGTACAAAACCAAATTAGTTAATTTAGCCTGCTAGGATAGCACAAAAAAAAACGACAACTAAACTATAACCAATAATAATTTTACTTATTAAGTATAGTATAATCCTTCTGATATCTCAAATCAAACAACCCAACATTTACGTAGCCAGGTAAAGAATCATTTTTAATAAAATTAAATTTATTGCGCAGCAATACAGCATCATTATCAGGTAAACAACTAGCAAAGTCTTTACCATAATTATAGATGGCATTTAAGAAATAGACACCTACATCGTACCCATGAAAAGCAAATTTTGTAGGTTCCTCTTTAAAAAAGCCACGATAATCATATACAAATGATTTCACATCAGGCTTTTCATAATCAATATAATTAGATATCAATGTTCTATATTCAAGAATATATAGCAAATTAACATCAAATGACTTAAATGCTTTTTGAAACAACCAATTCGATGGTCCAACTAATTTTGTTGGATGGTTAAATGCATTAAACGAACTATATTTAGACACTATCTCGCTAACAAATCCTGGATTTGTTGACGGAACAAACACGATATTCTCCAAATAAGGAACCAACAATGCCTCTAAAGGATGAATAGTATCGGCTTTTGTCTGCTTATAATTAGCATAATCTAAATATCTAACCCTATATTCTGGGAAAGTAGTTGTAGCAATAGTTGAATCAACACCAAGTGCATTGATATTAAGCGTATCATAAACATAATTAGGCTTAACAAGCTTCATTTTTTTAATAATTACAGAATCGGCAACGCTATCGTAAACTACAAAGACATCTTTCCCTTTATATTCGTTTAACAAATTAGCAAAGGCTTTATCGGTATAATTATCATCGTTTTTCACTTGAAAAAAGAATTGGCTCGATCCTAATTTAGGCGATAACTCACGAAAAGGTGAAATTAAATTTATCTCATAAAAATTAGCAAACTCGGCTACCACATCTAAATTATCGTTATCAACAGGACCAACAAAAAGCGATACATCAGTAAAGTCGTTAGTATGCATAAAGTCGTATAAAGCAGCTTCTCCTTTGCTAGTATCATAAACCTGAATATTAACTTTCATTCCCTGCTTACGCATATTGTTAACTGACAATAAAAAGCCTTTATAAAAATCTAAAAATATTTCCGATCGCCTGTTTATCTCATATTTACCAAATACTTTTGGGTCATTCGGATTATCTGGATCAACAACAACTGTATCAGAAGGAAAATTACTGTCTAAATAAAAAGGCATAAATACAACAACTTTATATTCAGCATTATTTGCCAATAACTTATCATCTATACATCCATCTGGTATTTTTACCAACTCAACACTATCAGCCAATACATTAGTATCTACCCTAGCAGCAGCATCGTCTTTAATAGACTGCTCCATCTCTTCTGTTAATGGAATTCTAAGCACAATACCAGCCTTATAACCATGTTCTTTAATAATATCTTTATTAAGCTTTTTTATGGTCTTTCCCTTAACTCCAAATTTAGTTTGTAAATCATCTAGGCTTTCGTTTGGACGAATAGTGTGATATATATACTTAGCGTCAATCTTATCTTGTAAAATAGGAATAACCAAATATTGATTTATATTTAATGCATTCTCGGTAAGATTATTAGCTTTTTTAATCTGGTCTACGCTAACCTGATACTGTCTAGAAAGAGAAAATAAGGTCTCTTTAGGTTTTACTATAATATAAATACGATCCTCTTTTTTAAAACTTTCGTTTACATTCACATAAGGAATTTTCAATGTCATTCCGCTAAAAATCCCCTTCGAAGCAGTTGGATTCTCGGCTATAATAATCTCAACGGGAATATTATAAATTTTATTGATATCGGATAAAGTCTGATTATCGGTCACGAAATGAATATAGTATGACAAGCCTTCAATTGTCACCATACTTTTCGATCTTTTCGACTCTAAATCCGTTTGCCCATAAACGGCAGTAAAACCAAATATAAAAACCGAAAGTATTATTAATGTTTTGCTAAATAATTTCATATACAGATATTTTGTAATTCCCTAATAATAAAAAAACAGACGTAAATAAAGCTACAAATTTACTAAAGAAGAAATAAAGAGCATGACTTTTGCTCTGTTTTATTCAAAAATGATACCAAAAAAAAGGCTATAATATAGTTTAAGGCTAGTGATTTATATTTCTTCACAAATAACTGTACAAAACAGCCAATTTTTTTTTAAGTACCCGTATTAATATTTGAGCATCTGCTACTTTGCAACAGTATTTATACAGCCTTTCAATAAAAAAAAAGATGCCAGCCAACGCCAACATCCTTTATATTAATTACAAATGCAAAATCTAAAATAATAACTCTAAAGTTCACATCTTAAATATGAGATCTTACATTATACAACTCCAGAGAAACCCATAAAGGCCATAGCTAGCAAACCAGCCACAATAAAAGCAATAGGAACTCCTTTGAAAGGTTTTGGAATATCAGCTAACTCAAGACTTTCACGTATTCCGGCAAAAATAACAAGTGCCAAACCAAAACCAATAGCATTAGCGCCTGCAAATACTACACTGTGGATAAGATCGTAATCTTTCTGAACTGCAAGAATGGCAATACCAAGAACCGCACAGTTAGTTGTGATAAGTGGCAAGAAAATACCTAAAGCCTGATATAATGGAGGACTAACTTTCTTTAATATAATTTCAACAAGTTGAACTAACGAAGCTATAATAAGAATAAAAGTTATAGTCTGCATATATTCTATGCCTAATCTCGCTAACACATATGTCTGCACCAGATAAGTTACCATAGTTGCTATAACCATAACAAATGTAACAGCTCCAGCCATTCCTAACGATGTACCAACTTTGTTAGATACACCAATAAAAGGACAGATACCCAAAAACTGTGCTAATACAATATTGTTGACAAACAGTGCCGAGATAATAATCAGTATATATTCCATAATTCTATTTTTTGAATATTAATAATTATGCCCTTTAGGCTGTTTTTCTAAGTTTCTTAATAATAACAATTAGGTATCCTAACGCTAAGAAAGCTCCCGGAGCCAGAACAAAAACAAGCATTCCATCACCTTCAATAAACTTGTTACCGAAAATTGCACCACCACCAAGAATTTCGCGAACACCTCCTAAAAGTGTCAATGCAAAAGCAAAACCCAAACCCATACCAGCACCATCAATAGCCGACGATAAAATATTATTTTTCGATGCAAAAGCCTCAGCACGACCAAGAACCAAACAGTTTACAACAATCAAAGGAATAAACAGACCTAACTGAGCAAACAAGTCGGGTAAATAAGCCTGCATTGTAAGCTCTACAATAGTCACAAACGAAGCAATAATAACAATAAACGAAGGAATACGAACCTTATCTGGTATAAAGCCTTTAACAGCTGCAACAACAATATTACTCATTATTAACACAAAAGCAGTTGCCAATCCCATTCCCAATCCATTCAATGCTGATGTAGTAACTCCTAATGTAGGACACATTCCTAAAATAAGCACAAACACAGGATTTTCTTTAATAAATCCTTTGGTGAAATTTTGAAGTTGATTCATTATTTCTTCCCTCCTTTCATTAATGCATCGTAAGCACGCTTAACAGCATCGCAATATGCACGCGAGCTAATTGTTGAAGCAGTTATTGCATCAACATTACCGCCGTCTTTAGTTACCGATAATTTAAAAGTCTCTGGATTCTTACCATTAAACTGAACACTGAAATTAGACTTCGATTTCTCCATCTTATCTCCCAATCCAGGAGTCTCTTTGTGTTCCAAAACCGCAATATTATTAATAGTTCCATCAGGTAAAAAACCAACCATCAGTTTTATTAATCCAGCAAAACCTTTCATTGTGTATGTCTCAACTGCATAACCAACAATTTCGTCGCCATTCTTTGCAGGATAAAAGGTTACTTTCCCTCCTTCAACCTCAACATCATAAGACTCTTGACCAGGGTTATTCGTAAAAGCAGGTACAACAGCTTCAATAGCTGCATTTTTCTTTTTCATTTTACTAACTTCAATAGGGCCTTTTGTAGCTTCGTAAACAAAACCCAAAATAGTTGCCGACACACCCGTAATAATAACAAGTGTAAGAAGCATATTTATAAATGTACTTTCTGTCTTAGCCATTTTTTACCTCCTCTCCAAAACGTTTAGGTTTAATGTAAGCATTAATAAGTGGCACAAAAGCATTCATTATAAGAATAGCAAATGATATTCCTTCGGGATAAGCACCAAAAACGCGAATCACAACAGTAATAACACCAATACCTATACCAAATATTGCCATACCTTTTTTAGACATTGGCGAAGTAACATAGTCGGTAGCCATATATATTGCGCCAAGCATTACTCCTCCTGTAAGAAGATGAAACACTGGACCAGCATACATTTCGGGACTAACATAATTTAGAATTCCTGTAAAAACAGCAACTGTTCCAAGAGTAAATACCGGAATATGCCAAGTAATAATTTTACGTACAATCATATACAGACCTCCAAGAATAAGAAGTACCGCAGCAACCTCTCCCATCGATCCACCCATGTGACCATAAAACATCTCCATATGCGAAGGTAATTTAGCCATAATAGCATTTACCGATTCACCATTTTTAAGACCCTCTTTCATAAGGCCAAGAGGAGTCGCTCCAGTAACAACATCGGCAGTAAAACCTGTTGGCTTAGGCCACGAAGTCATCTGTACAGGAAACGATATAAGAAGAAATACACGACCAACTAATGCTGGATTGAAAGGATTATTCCCCAAACCTCCGAAGGTCATCTTCCCTACACCAACAGCAACAAAAGCTCCAAGAATAATTAATCCTATTGGCAAATTACTAGGTAAGTTAAATGCCAAAAGCAATCCTGTTAATATTGCTGAACCATCGTTTAGTGTAGGTTGTTGTTTCAATAAATATTTCTGAATAAAGAATTCAAACATCATACACGATGCAATTGAAACCAGAGAAATTAAAATGGC
>JAFGOQ010000138.1 GCA_016926405.1 Bacteroidales bacterium | reverse complement strand
CACATAGCTGGCAGACTAATTGGCCGCCAAGATGACTTAGAAGATCTTTGCCAGGATGTGTTTGTTAAGGTATTTAAAAAGTTACCTTCATTTCGTTCAGACTCTAAACTATCCACTTGGATTGCTACAATTGCATATCGCGAAGCATTAAATCACATAAATAAAAAGAAAATTGTTACAGAAGAATTTAAACCAGAAATACTACCATTAGGTTACGAGAGCTGTTCGAAAATTAATCCCGAAAACATATCAATTAAAGAAGAACAAAAACAGTTATTACTAAAATCAATTAGGTGCTTACCAGAAAAATACAAAACCATTCTAAACATGTTTTACTTAGAGGAGTTTAGCATTAAAGAGATTGAAGAGATAACAAATATGCCTGAAGGGACTATAAAAAATTATATTTTTAGAGCTAGAACTTTATTAAAAGAAGAACTACTAAAACAACACAATTTTAAGGAGGTAAATTATGAAAACAGATAAAAACTTCGACAACTATTTCGATGAGATATCGAACAACGAAGAATTTTCGACCCTTATAGACGAACTTATCACCGAAAGTCTGGAAAAAGATTTTAAACCTACAATTTCGGATTCGTTTGCTGATAATGTTTGCAATAAGATTACTAGAAAAGCTAGAATTAAAGAGAATATAGAGAAGCAGCTAGTATATTTCTTGACAATAATAGGAATACCTTCTATCTATATGTTTGCTATGCATTATTTTAATATTGAGTTTGCAAGTCAATACATTTCTCTAATTTTTAAATATAAAATCCCTATAGCCTTTGTAATTGTGTGCTTTTTGTTTATTCAGTTAACTGATATTTTAACTTCTAAAACTGATAATATTTAACAGTAAACAAGGGTATGTTCAATAATAATGCTCGGCAAATTTAAAATGTACCCAAAAATCCATAAAACACGCTCGGCAAATTTAAAATGCACTCAAAAATCCGTAAAACATGCTCGGCAAATTTAAAATGCACCCAAAAATCCATAAAACATGCTCGGCAAATTTAAAAAGCATCCAAAAATCCATAAAACATGCACGGCAAATTTAAAATGCACCCAAAAATCCTTAAAACATGCTCGACAAATTTAAAATGCACCCAAAAATCCGTAAAACATGCTCAGCAAAATTAAAAAGCATCCAAAAATCCGTAAAACATGCTCGGCAAATTTAAAATGCACCCAAAAAACTGTAAAACATACTCGGCAAAAATAAAAAGCATATTTCAAAGGACATAGAATATACTCGGCAAAAATAAAAAGGGCGTCAACCGACGCCCTTCTCATTTATATATATTTTAGTTTACTAAAATAAATTATCTAGCAACTTATCTTCAACCAAATTAGGAACAGTAACCTTAAGTTTAGGCTCACGCTCCATTGCACGTTTGATAGCAAAAATAGCACCTTCGTTACGAGCCCAGCTACGACGCGAAATACCGTTGTTTACATCCCAAAACAACATCGATTTAAGGCGACGGTCGCAATCGTCTGATCCGTCTAGAACCATACCGAAACCACCATTAATAACTTCGCCCCAACCTACTCCACCACCATTGTGGATTGACACCCAAGTAGCGCCACGGAAAGAGTCACCAATAACATTCTGGATTGCCATATCGGCAGTAAAGCGCGATCCATCGTAAATGTTAGAAGTTTCGCGGAATGGAGAGTCAGTACCCGAAACATCGTGATGGTCGCGACCAAGCACAACATTACCAATACGTCCTTGGGCAATAGCTTTGTTGAAAGCCTCAGCAATTCTTGAACGACCTTCGGCATCAGCATAAAGAATACGAGCTTGCGAACCAACAACAAGTTTATTCTCTTGCGCACCTTTAATCCACTGAATATTATCGGCCATCTGCTGTTGAATTTCCATAGGCGACTCTTTTTTCATCTCCTCTAAAACTTCACAAGCAATTTTATCTGTCTCGGCTAAATCTTTTGGATCGCCCGAAGCACAAACCCAACGGAAAGGACCAAAACCATAATCGAAACACATTGGTCCCATAATATCTTGAACATACGAAGGGTATTTAAAGTCGATACCATTCTCGGCCATAATATCGGCACCAGCACGCGAAGCCTCAAGAAGGAAAGCATTACCATAATCGAAGAAATATGTTCCTCTGGCAGTGTGCTTATTAATAGCTGCAGCATGACGACGTAGAGTCTCTTGAACTTTCTCTTTGAAAAGCTCTGGCTGCTCGGCCATCATTCTATTCGACTCTTCGAACGACTGTCCAACAGGATAGTAACCACCAGCCCAAGGGTTATGTAGCGATGTTTGGTCAGAACCTAAATCAATATAAATTCCCTCTTCGTCGAAACGTTCCCAAACGTCAACAATGTTTCCTTGGTAAGCAATAGAAACAACCTCTTTGTTCTCTTTAGCCTTGCGCACACGAGCACAAAGTTCGTCAAGACACTCAATTTTTTCGTCAACCCAACCTTGCGAGTGACGTGTATGTGTAGCTTTAGGAT
This sequence comes from Bacteroidales bacterium, assembly GCA_016926405.1. Classification (GTDB taxonomy): domain Bacteria; phylum Bacteroidota; class Bacteroidia; order Bacteroidales; family UBA6680; genus UBA6680. The sequence continues at coordinate 6,511 of JAFGOQ010000138.1, read as the reverse complement.
TAACCTCGGCAGTAACCGAAATGCATCCTGCAATATTAGCAGCTTTTGGCTGTGCTCCACTCATTCCACCTAATCCAGCAGTAACAAATAGTTTTCCAGCAAGGTCAGTTTTTCCACCAGAAACTTTTCGTCCAGCATTTAAAACTGTAATAGTTGTTCCGTGAACAATACCTTGAGGTCCGATATACATATACGAACCAGCAGTCATCTGACCATATTGAGTAACTCCAAGAGCATTAAATTTCTCCCAATCGTCTGGTTTACTATAGTTAGGAATCATCATTCCGTTAGTAACAACAACACGTGGAGCATCTTTGTGAGAAGGATAAAGACCCATAGGATGACCCGAATACATAACTAATGTCTGATCGTCGGTCATCTCCGAAAGGTACTTCATACACAAACGATACTGAGCCCAGTTTGAAAAAACAGCTCCGTTACCACCATAAGTAATTAACTCGTGTGGATGCTGAGCAACGGCAGGATCAAGATTGTTTTGAATCATCAACATAATTGCCTTTGCTTGATCGCTTTTTCCTGGATACTCAGAAACAGGACGAGCGTACATATCGTAATCAGGACGAAGACGGTACATGTAAATACGTCCGTAAGTCTCTAACTCGGCAGCAAACTCTTTAGCTAAAACAGCATGATCTTTTGCATCAAAGTATCTAAGAGCATTGCGAATAGCAAGTTTTTTCTCTTCATCAGATAAAATCTCTTTACGCTTTGGAGCGTGGTTAGCAGTTAAATCGTAAGGTTTTGGAGCAGGTAACTCTTGAGGAATTCCCTGAATAATTTGTTCTTGAAATGTCATATTAATCGATTTTAATTTTACACAAATGTACATCTTACTCTAATAACCATCAAGATTAATTATATACACTTTTGATAACTACAGGTTATCAATTTTACAATTTTTACTTTGAACCTGAGAATCATATTTATACCTTTGATATCGAATACAATTAAAAACACCTCTTTTTAATAACCATGAGTAATCAAACAGAGTTACGACATTTTAAATATTTCCTTGCAGTAGCAGAAGATTTACATTTTAGAAAAGCTGCCGAACGACTATACATTTCGCAACCAGGACTAAGCCGTCAGATTAAACAGATGGAAGATGAGCTTGGCGTAAAACTATTTAGGCGACACAACCGCAAAGTTGAACTAACAGAAGCCGGCAAATACCTTAAAAAAGAGCTTACAAATAATTTTAAGTTATTAGATGATATTGTTGCTCATGCAAAACTTCTTAACGAAGGTGCCGAAGGACATTTAAATCTTGGGTATGTAGGCTCGGCAATGCAAATGGTAATTCCTAATTTACTGCTCGAATTCAGAAAAGTTCATCCCAATATCTTGTTTAAACTAAACGAGATGGACAACAACAAGCAAATTCAGTCATTGCTTAATCAGGAAATAGATATTGGTTTTGTAAGAATGGAACGCATACCCCGAGGGCTCGAAATGAAACCTGTTTTTGAAGATACTTTCTCGTTGGTACTCCCTAAAGGGCTTTGGTTTAACGAAGAAAACTTCAAAGATTTATCACAACTTAAAAACGAACCTTTTATTTTGTTCGACTCCTCATATAGCGAATCGTACTTCGAGAAAGTGATGCAAATATTCGATCACAGTGGCTTTTCGCCATTAGTTTCGCACAACACTGTTAACGCAAGCTCAATTTTTCGCTTGGTAGAGAATAATTTTGGCGTTTCTATAGTGCCTACATCGCTAAAATTGGGTTACAACCTTAATATAAAGTTTATTGAATTAAAGAATATTCCACAGCGAACAACTCTTAAAATTGTATGGAACAGCAAAAACACCAATCCTGCAATGGTAAATATTTTAAAACTTATTGAAAGCGAATAAAATTGTTTTACCAAGTTCTGCGCATAGTCTCTAAACTACAAGAGCAACAAAAATATAAAGAACCGAAATATATCTTAATCTGATAATATCTTCAATACATTAACATACTTACCTATTCTGCTTTGCTCATAAGGGTTATTTGTATCCCATAAACCACGCCTTAAAACAATTTTTAGGGTAATTACAGAATCTTTATATTGCATTAAATCATGCTTCGAAACACAGCTATTACACCCCTTAACAAAAAGACTTACTGAATCAACAACAAGATACAACTCAGGCATATTTAAATACACCTTACCCTTTTTATTTACAAAAGGCTTAGTTACTACCTTAGCATTAACAATTACAGTATCGGGTTCTTCCATTAACTTTCGCAACTGACAATTAGCCACATTCACAATACAAAACATAACTACTAAAGAGATCAAAAATCGTTGCATAATATCAAAATTATTTAATAGACACCTTTTATCTTGAGTAAATTAATATTTTTACAAAATAGTATGCCACTTTGACACAGTATTTTTATTGCACGGTATTTGATAACAAAAAGAAAACCATTTAAATATTTAGATTGATATGAAAAAAAGTTATGTAATTCTTGGAATAGTTGCTTTAGTAATAATATTAAGCTACTCATGGATTAAAGGAAGTTACAACAGCATGGTTACACTTGAAGAGGGTGTTACCGAAAAGTGGTCGCAGGTTGAGAATCAATATCAACGCCGTTCCGATTTAATTCCAAATCTTGTTAATGTTGTTAAAGGATACGCAGCACACGAAAAAAGTACTTTAGAAGGGGTTATTGAAGCTCGTGCAAAAGCCACCTCGGTAAATATTAATGCTGATAATCTAAATGCAGAGTCATTACAGAAATTTCAAGCGGCACAATCGGGATTAAGCTCGGCTCTGTCGAAACTTATGGTTGTTGTTGAGAGATACCCTGATTTAAAAGCCAACGAGAACTTTAGAGATCTTCAGGCTCAGTTAGAAGGTACCGAAAACCGCATAGCCACAGAGCGTATGCGCTTTAACGAGGCAACAAAAAACTACAATACTGTTATTCGTAAATTCCCTAAAAATATCTTTGCAGGAATGTTTGGTTTCGAAAAGAAAGCTTATTTCGAAGCTGAAAAAGGAGCCGAAAAAGCACCTGTTGTAGAGTTTTAGTAAAAAAAATTGTAGAGACAAGGCATGGCCTTGTCTCTAACACCTAAATAAAAAATATGAAACCATCAGAATTCTTCTCAAACGAAGACAAACTTGAAATCACTCGTGCCATTCAAGAGGCCGAACTTAATACTTCAGGTGAAATTAGAGTTCATATAGAAAGTAAATGTAAGGGCGACGCTTTAGACCGAGCAGCATATATTTTTAAAGAGCTAAACATGCACAAAACAGAACTTCGTAATGGCGTTTTGTTTTACATGGCTATTGACGATAGAAAATTTGCTATTCTTGGCGATGCTGGTATAAATGCCGTTACTCCTCAAAATTTCTGGGACGACATAAAAGATGTTGTTTTCGAAAATTTCAATATGGGTAAATTTGCCCAAGGTATATCAGAAGGTATTCTTATGGCTGGAGAAGCTCTTAACTATAACTTTCCTTATCAAGACGACGATGTAAACGAACTTCCCGACGATATTTCGTTCGGTAAATAAAAACACTATTATGATTAAACAAAGAATATTGGCATTTGCCATATTATTAATATCGGCGTTAAGTCTTTCTGCTCAAGAAATTCCCGAAAGACCTAACCCTCCTCGTTTGGTTAACGATTTTGCCAACATTCTTTCTCCTGCCGAAGAAAACGATTTGGAACAAAAATTAGTTGGTTTCGATAACTCTACATCTACACAAATAACTGTAGTAACAGTAAAATCGCTTAACGGACTTACCGCTAACGAATTTGCAGTTACTCTTGGTCATAAGTGGGGTGTTGGACGAAAAGGAAAAGATAACGGAGTAGTAATTCTTGTTAAGCCAAAAGATCAAACAAAAGGACATTATTACATTAGTACTGGCTACGGTGTTGAGGGTGTTTTACCCGATGCTATTGCCAATCAAATTGGTAACAACGAAATGTTGCCATACTTTAAACAAGGCGACTATTATGGTGGTATTAGTGCTGCCACAAAAACAATTATGGAGATTACCAAAGGCGAATATACAGCAGATGCTTATGTGGCTCAATCGCGCAAATCGAGTCCTATAGCAGGGTTGTTTATTATAGTTGTAATATTCTTTGTTGCATTTATACTTAAAGGAAAACAAGCTCGCGGATCGCAACAAACAATGGGAGGTTCAAGCTTACCTTTTTGGGCAGCTATGGCTCTTTTTGGATCAGCCAATCGTCATTCAGGATCGTACAATAACTTTAGAAGTGGCTCAGGCGACTTCGGTGGTTTTGGCGGCTTCGGCGGTGGCGGAGGCGGATTTGGTGGCTTCGGCGGAGGTGGCTTCGGCGGTGGCGGTGCTGGCGGAAGTTGGTAAAACTCAATAGATATATATTTCATAGCCGAAGGACAATCCTTCGGTTATGTTGCTTTATACCTTTTTAATTAAATCCATTATATTTACAAAATGACCAAGAAACTCCCAAACACCGAAATAAGAACAGCACAAATAGACGACTTACATGAGATTGTAGATATATACAACCAAGCAATTACAGAAGGGGGCTTTACTGCCGACTTAACCACCTTCACTGTTAACCAAAAAGAAAGCTGGTTTCACTCATACAACACATCTCAATATGGCATTTATGTAGTCACAATAAATAATATAATTGTTAGCTACTTCTACTTCTCACCTTGGCGTAGTGGTAGGGAAGCTTTTCAATCGGTTGCAGAAGTTTCCTTTTACATTAACAAAAATTACAGAGGTCGAGGCATTGGCAATATTATTCTAGAAGATGCTATTAGTAAAGCTAAAGAGAAAAAGTTCGAAACTCTTTTGGCTATTCTTTTAGATATAAACACACGAAGCAAATCGCTTCTAGTTAAGCATGGCTTCGAAACAGTGGGACACATCCCAAACATAGCCAAACTAAAAAACACACAATGTGGTCATCTATTTATGGCTAAAACATTATAATTATCGATTATGGAATCCGAAAGAAATAAAATTGAGAAGATTGAGACATACACAGTTCCTGAACTCGAAAAACAGGTTCGATTATCGGATTTTGCACCAGGTATTTTTAAAACTATTACCTCGCATCAGGGAATGAAGAAAGCCATTAAGGCAGGATTAGTTAAAATTAATGGTTCAATAGGATTTACAGGCGATTATATAAAAGGAGGCGAAGTTATTGAACTCTATGAAAACTCCTCTATACAAAACCAAAAGCCAAGTATAGACATTAAGCTTCAAATTATTTTCGAAGACGATTATTTGGCAATTATTAATAAACCTGCTGGTATTGTTGTTAGCGGAAATAAAAAATGGACTCTAGAAAATGCTCTGCCCAAAAACATTAAGCTAAGCAATAAACCAACAGCCTTACTCCGCCCCGAGCCTATTCACAGACTCGATTATCCTACTAGTGGTGCTATTCTTGTAGGAAAAACTCGCGAAGCTGTTTTAGCTCTAAATAAGCTATTTGAAGAGAGAAACATAGAAAAAACATACTTTGCTGTTACAATTAAGTCTATGCCCGAAAGTGGCGTGATAGAATCTAAGATAGATGACAAATCGGCAAAATCGTTTTATAAAGTTATTAATAGCGTTAAATCGCCAAAATATCAATTTCTTAATCTTGTTCAACTAACTCCTCATACAGGACGCCGTCATCAGTTACGAAAACATATGTCGGAAATGGGAAATCCTATTCTTGGCGACTTATTGTATGGCAACCAAGGCGAAATAGTAAAAGGCAAAGGACTCTACTTGCACGCTTTTTCACTAAATTTTATACACCCATTTACAAACGAAACTGTATCTGTTAGTGTGCCATTACCCAAAAAGTTTGATAAGTTATTTATCGATGTAGCTAAATAGCAACAACCTAAAACATAGAGTTAATACCTCTACATTGTATTAAACACATAGATATAAATACTAAAATATTATCTCTTCCAAAAAGCAGGGGTAAAAAGCACTAGTAGAGTAAAAATTTCGAGACGTCCTAAAACCATAAAGAATGTAAGAATCCATTTTGACGCTACCGACAAATGAGCAAAATTTGAGGCTGGCCCAACAGTTCCAAAGCCCGGACCAATACCTCCCATTGAGGTTATTACACCACCCATTGAAGTTCCAATATCGTTTCCTAATCCTATTAACAACAACGAACCTAAAAGAAAACAAATAATATAAACCATAATAAAATTAAATGCCGAACCACTTGCCTCGGTAGAAACAACGGTCTTACCATAACGAATAGGACAATATGCATTTGAATGCGACATTTCGAAGAAACGACGCTTTATATGTTTCACAAACATTAAGTGGCGAATAACTTTTATTCCACCTCCTGTTGATCCTGCACAAGCACCAACAAACATCAAAATAAATATTAAGACATAAGTTATTGTTGGCCATTGTAGATAATCGGCGGTAGCAAAACCTGTTGCTGTTATTATTGATACAACCTGAAAAAATGCCTGGCGGAACGACTCTT
>JAFGOQ010000137.1 GCA_016926405.1 Bacteroidales bacterium | reverse complement strand
TAGCTTCAAGGTTAGAAATAATCTCTTTTTTAAGAGACAGTTTTAAATTTTTCATGATAATAAGTTTAATTATAAATGCCTACTCTATTAAAGCTTTTCGGCTGCGGCTTATACTTAGCTAAGTAATATTGTTGTATCCCAAACGGGTTCAATTTCGGATATTGTTGAAATGAGAAATAGTCCAACTCCAGATACTCCTTCGAGAAAAGAGGTGTCTTTAATATAACCTCCGTAATCTTTTGTTCTATAAGTTTTGTAGCCCGCTATACCATCTTCATTGTTTGCAAACTCCAATGTTACATTTAGCCAATAGTTGGCTGCATCTTTAAATTCTAATCTATCGGTATAATTATACATTCGAGCAAATATGAGACCTAAACCAGCTGAGCCATGACATATACCTGAGTCATTAACATGTTCGTTAATAATATCGCGTCTAGTAGCTGAATGCAGCATTATCTCCTCAGCAAGATCTTTCCATTTTTGAGTATTTGTATTGTTACCTGCCTGCCAAAGCGATATTGCTATGCCCATATCTCCATAGCACCAGGCAAGTCTGCTTTTTTCGGTTTCGTAATTATCCATTGCCCACGACGAGAAGTATGAACCAATTTTGTCATAAGGCTGTATGTTGCTTTCTAGGTATGTTATTGCCTTAGATAAAAGATTGTAAGTTTTTTCTTTATTGTCGCTTTTCAGATATAGATTACTTAGGAAATAAATAATGCTTGAAATACCATGTGAAAGACTTAGGTTATAACCTGTTTGTTTTGTAAATGAATTTGAAGATATCCATGCATAACCTCTTTCGTTAAAATCTTTTGCGCTTTTATTTAGTTCTTCAAATATATAGTTGAGGGTCTCTGTATGATTTACTCCTCTTAGAAAATTTATACCATATCCTAACCCTCCGTGGAGGTAATCGTAGTTATTAGCAGCAAAGTCATTTTGTGTGTTTTTAATTAAAAATGGATCGAACGGAGTTAAGATATCTTCTTCTTCAAAATCTATAAATTCTTGTTCTTTTAAAAGTGACAGGGTAAAAAGGATACCCGAAATTCCTCCTGCATGAGTACCGTATGCGAATCCTGAGTTTATACTATCGAAATCGGCATGTATTAGCTCATTTGCTTTATCAAGGAATTTAGTATTGTTTGTGTATTTATAGTAATAGTAGAAGAAGAGTGCTACGCCAGTTTTTCCACCCATTAATCCAATATTTTTACTGTCGAATTGGTAATTATATAGAGCGTCTGATATTTCAGAAAGTTTAGACGCAATTTGTTTGTTGTTTTTGTTAGTTGGTTTCCACATATGTTTTTGATTATTGTTATGAAAGTAAAAGGCACTCATCCCAAGATGGAGCAATTTCTGAAACTGATGATATTAAGGCTAATCCAACTCCTGAAACACCTTGTAACAAACTATTTGACTTGAAATAGTTAAATTCTGGATCTGAAAATTTATATCCTGCACAACCATCTTTATGTTTTTTCATATCCAAGGTTTCTTTCCACCAATACTGTGCTGAGTTTAAGAATACTTTTTCTGAAGTCATATTATAAAGGTGTGAATAAAGCAAAGCTGTACCAGCGGTACCATGACATATAATACTATCATGTATTTTTGCATCTTCAAGGGTTGAAATCTTTGTAGTTCTTAATAGTGCAGATAACGAAAGTTCTTTTAAATCAGAATCATCATGAATCATTGCTATTTGTAATAATTTATAAAACAAACCAAGGTCACCATTACACCATGATAACCTTAAATCACATGAGTTTTCTGATTCAGTAATATAGTTGGGGACAGAAGATGTTAAATTGTCTTGGTTGATATTGATGAACGTTTTTGTAAATGAAATTGATTCAAAAAGATGATCTTTTAATTCCTGAAGATTTAATTCTGTTATAGCTTTATTTATTATTGAGTAAACACTCCCTTGTCCGTGGGCTAAACCAAAGAATATGGCATTTCCTTTTGGAGAATCTGTGTCCCAAAAAAGTGATTTGTCATTTATCTTTGCTATTGTAATTAGTTTATTGAGTAAATCTTTTGCATACTTTGTTTTTTTGGAAGAGATAAAGAAAAGAATTATGCCTAAAGCACCATAGAATAAATCATAATTATTATTTTCAAGATACTCTAATGCAATCTCAAAAAAGTCTTGATCAGTCTCTTCGAAAATATCTTTATCCGTCTTTATAAAATTATTTATGGTTAAATGGTTAATTAACCATGCTTTACCTATGCTCCCTTCTACTAAGTTATGTTCAGTATCATTTTCAAAACTATCAATTATTACATCTATGTATGAATCAGCAATATTCTTAGCCTTAATTTCTCCAGAATATTGGTAGTAATAGTATAAAAACAGGCAAACTCCAGAGTTTCCAGTTAACAAACTGGTAGAATCTTGAAAAGATACTTCTGTTATAAAATATTCATAAATATCATTTATTGTATTATGGATTGCGTTTTCATCTTCATAATAGCAAGTTGGTGACCATATTTTCATTTTTTTTAGCCAATTAATAAAAAAAACAAAACAGGTTGTTAACAGTGACAACCTGTTTATAATATTTATTGTGGTTCACAAAGAATTCCACAATGTCCATTATTGAACATTGTCTTTGTTACTCCAGTTACACCTGCTCCTTTTATATCATTCATCTCATTAGAAGACAAGTTTGATACGTCTTCTTTTTTTAAAGTCAACTTTTTTTTGATTACTTTTTTCATCTGAATAATTTTTTCATTTAATAAATCCTGGTTTTTTCACAGGTTAGGGCTTCCTGTAATAATTTACTAAACCTGTATCGCGAATAAGATTTATAAATTATTGGACTAAAGATAAAAGTCAGGTCTGCCACTTTTTGTCAGTGGATGAAAAACATGACCTATTTATTTGAATGAATTTTTACTGCAAACAAAAGAGTGTTCATTGAAGAACACTCTTTAATAAGATTGAAATGATTTTTAGAACAACGGTACGTCGCACTGTCTCACATAAGGCTGAGCTATAGAATGACAAACCTGAGTTTTAGGAGGGCAAGTGTTTGTAGCGCAAGCATTCGAAACACAAGCGTCACTTAAATTACAATCTCTAGTTTTAATAATACAACCACCTATTCTCTCTGGCATAATACTACCACCAGTAATAGGTTGACCTCCTTTAACAGAATCTAGATTAGCAATTGTTTCCTTGTTTAAGGACAGTTTTTTTAGAAAATTTGTATTTTTCATTTTGATTTAATTAATTGATTTTTATTCCTAGTTTTTTCACAGGTTAGGGCTTCCTGTGATAATCTACATAATCTGTATCGCGAATAAGATGAGTATCTTATCGCTATCAAATATATTGGATGAGTCTGCCACTTTTTGTCAGTGAGTAAAAAAATCCACCCTTTATTTTCCTTAATTCTTTTTTACCTATACCTAGGTTGTAATTAAAGGCATTTTTATACACGTATGAATCTGATTCTTTAGAGTATTCTATTTCTGCTCCCATTCCTTTTAAATCATCGATATATCGCCATGTTTGACGCTCAGAGAGTTTAATTTTGCATGAGAATTTACTCATGTTTCCAGTTGTTTTAAGTCTTATCAGTTGGTCTATTTGCTCAATTTTTTTTAATCGTTCAATAAATGTCATGATATTTATGGTTTTAGGTTAGTTCATATTCTTGCTCCATAAAGCTATAATAGGGTTAATAAATCGTTCTATTAAGCGTTTGTCTTCGGTAATTATTTCGGCTTCGCCAGTCATCTCTTGGCTGAATTTTATTTTTGTTCCGTAATTTGATATTAGAGTATCTGGTATTTCTACTTCGGCAGTGTATAAAGCCCCATTTGGGGTCGTTTCTGGTATTTCCGAAATATTTGTTACCGTACCTCGCATTAGGCCGTATGTCATATAAGGAAAGTTATCGAGTTTAATATTTACACGTTGTCCAGTGTGTACTTTACCGATACCAATGGAACTTGTTTTAATTTTTCCAATAATATTTGTTGCGCTGTTTGGTAAAACAGTTAGTACAACTTCGCTCATTTGAACGTTCTGGTTTTCGCTCCAAAATTTTGTGAAGGATACTTTACCATTAATAGGTGAAATAATTAGGTACGTTTTCTCCCAGTTGCCAATACTGCTTTTAAGGTTGCTAAGACTTTCTGTAAGATTAACCTCTTGCTTGCTGTTGGCTTCGCTTTGTTGCAGTTTAAGATCGAGTAGTTGCTGTTGCAGTTGATTCATCTGCATTTGGGTGTTTGCTATAGATGAAATTAATCCTTGATAGCTGTACTTGTTTGATAGGTATTGTTGTTCAGCTTTTTCGTATTCTGCATTTGAATATACTTTTTTAACAAAAAGCAATGAGTCTCTTTTAAACTGCTTTCTGTGTAATTCCATCTGTTGAGTAGAGATAACAAGTTGTTTGTTAAGTTTAGTGAAATAGCCTTTGTAGTCAACTATCTGTTTATAGAGTGAGGATATTTTTTGATTGTAGTAATCAAGATTTATGAAGTTTATATAATCTTTAACTGTTTTAGAGAAGGATGAATAGCTATTCTGTAATTCCCCCAAATTATAGTTTTGAGTAGAGAGGTTTGTTAAATATTCTTTATCGGTTCTGAAATTATCAAGAGATGATTTTAGAGTTCTGATATCAGTATAGTTTGCTGTATTTTCAAGAACAGCCAGAGTTTGCCCACAATAAACACTGTTGGTGTCTGAGATAAGTAGTTGTTGAATTTTTCCAGATGTTTTTGCAGTGAGTGGAGCAGGAGGGTTTTGTGTAGTTATTGTTATAGTTCCTGTAATTACATCGGGATACTTAAAGAAACAACTTCCTATTACTATTATTGATATTATGCAGAAGATTACTGATATTCCGATTCTTATTATTTTTGGAGGTATATGACCCATAATCTCCTGTATCTCGCTACTGTTGTTTAATAGGTTTGTATTAAATTCGTTGTTTTGTGGCATAGTTTAGTTATTTGATATTAGAATTTAGTTGTTAGAGTTTAGATTATACATTAAGTGCTAATCACCTAGCTCTAATTGGTTTTTGACTAGAGTGTAATAAGCTCCTTTTTTGGCTGTTAGTTCGGAATGGTTTCCAATTTCTACAATCTTTCCATTCTCTAAAACAACAATTTGGTCGGCATTTTTTACAGTGCTTAATCTGTGTGCAACAACAACTGCTGTTCGACCACTAAAAAATTGATTTAGATTTTCCATAATAACCTTTTCGTTATTGGCATCAAGAGCATTTGTAGCTTCGTCGAAAAAGATAAAACTAGGGTCTTTGTATACTGCACGAGCAATAAGCATACGTTGTTTTTGTCCTTGGCTAAGACCGTTTCCTTCTGCTCCAATTTTGGTGTTAAATGAGAGTGGTAGTGATTCGATAAATTCGCGGATATTAGCCACTTTAACTGCATGAAGTAGTTTTACGGTGTCTATGTTATCTACTCCAACAGCAATGTTTCGGGCTATTGTATCGTTAAAAATAAAACCGTCTTGCATAACTGCTCCAACTTGGCTACGCCACCAGCTTTGAGAAAAATTTTGCAGTCGGTTTTCACCAATCATAATTTCGCCATTATCGGGCTGATAAAAGCCTAACATCATTTTTACCATAGTGGTTTTTCCGCTTCCGCTTGTGCCAACAATTGCTGTTATTTTATTTTCGGGTATGCAAAGTGATAGGTTTTCCAAAACAGGTTTACTAGCAAGTTTATCGTATTTAAAATCTACGTTGTTTAGATTTATACTTCTACTTTGTGGAAGTGTGTTTATTCTTGGATTGTTGTAATCTTCTTCATCTTCTTTGTTATGAATCTCACCAAGTCGCTCCATACTGATTTTAGCATCTTGTAAAGAATGTATAAAGGTGATAAACTGTTCTATAGGGCTGTTTAATTGGCCAATAATGTATTGAATGGCCAACATCATTCCAAGAGTAATTTGTCCGTTAATAACCGAAGTTGCAGCAATTACTGTTATTAGAATATTTTTGGATTCGTTAATAAAAACACTTCCCGATTGTTGATATTGGCTAAGTGCAAGACCTTTTAAACTTACTTTAAACAGACGTGCTTGAATGCGTTCCCATTCCCAACGTTTTTGCTTTTCGGCATTTTGGAGTTTAATCTCCTGCATTCCTTGTATTAGCTGAACAATATTGCTTTGGTTGTTTGCGCTCTCTTGAAAACGTTTAAAATCTAGCTCCCTACGACGTTTCATAAAAATCATTACCCAACCTATATATAGTAGTGAGCCAAAAAGGAATATTGCAAATATCTTAATGGAATAGAAGGCAAGTACTCCACTAAAGATTAGAAGATTTACCGCCGAAAAAAGCACATTAAGTGTTTGTCCAGTAAGAAAACTTTCGATGCGATTATGGTCGCCAATGCGTTGCATTAAGTCACCCATCATTTTAGTGTCGAAAAAGCTAATTGGTAATTTCATTAGCTTAATCAAGAAGTCTGATATTAGCGATATATTAATCCTTGTGCTAAGATGTAGCATAATCCATGAGCGAATAAAATCGACACTCATGCGGCTAATAAACAAAACCATTTGTGCAATTAGTACCAAATAGATAAATGAGATATTATTATTAGCTATTCCAAAGTCGACTATACTTTGTGTTAGGAAAGGGAAAATTAGTTGTAAAACGCTACCCAAAAGGAGTCCTAAAACAAGTTGTATAATGAATTTTGTATGAGGCTTTAAATATTTAAAAAGAAAGCGGAAGTCTGTTCGATCCGATTTTTCGTCATCCATCTCATAAAAATCGGGCTGAGGTTGGAGCAAAAGAGCCATTCCTTTGTCTATGCCTTCTTCTTTTGTGCTTATCCAATGTTTTAGAAATTCCTCTTGGGTGTATGTTATTAACCCCTCGGCAGGATCGGCAACAACTACTCTTGATTTTTTAGGATTGCTATTAACTGTAATGTTATATACTACAACAAAATGGTTTTGTCGCCAATGGGCAATAAAAGGAAACGGCTTTTCTTCGATTAACTTGTTAAGTTCAATTTTAACACCTAACGAGCGCATACCAATACTTTCGGCAGCATCGCTTATACCAAGTAATGAAACTCCTTCGCGTGATATATGAGAACGCTCTCGTAATGTTTGTGCTGTGTAGTGCTTACCGTAGTGCTTTGCTACCATACGTAAGCATGTTGCACCGCAATCCATAGCATCTAACTGCTTGTAATGGGGTCTGTTTTTTTTCAACGTAGTATGATGTTTAATAATATACTTGATCATTATTAAGTGGGGACTTGTTTAATGATCGTTAAAAATTTGATTTGGGAATTGTTATTCTTTGAATGTTAATTATGTATTCATCTTGTTGTTAAATTTTTAGTTTATGGTTTTATGTTATAATTATAACTAAATAGAATAGAGAATAAAATTATAGTGAACAATTTTTCTTTTGTTTATGTACAAATTAACTATAAGAGGCTGTTTTTTAACTTGTTATCAATCTTGTTTTTTTAAGTGTTTTAATTTCAGTTTATTATTGATAATATTAATGATGTGTTGGCTGATAATTTCTAGGATCTATGTTTTTAAAATATTAGCAATTATAGCTGATAGCTGCTACTTTTACTCCAATGTTTAGCCTTTTAATATGTTTTTTTTGACTCAAGAGTAGTTGAAGTGGCTTTTAATTACTTTTTTTTGAACACATCGAAGTGGTTTAGCTTTTTAATCAATTTTTTTTTTTTGTTTTTGTAGTGATTGGCTAAAAATTGAACAGAATAATTACTTTTACAGCTTAAAATAAACTTTGTTTGAAAAAAGCACTTTATAATATTTCGGTTGTTTTGCTAATTGTAGTTGTTGCTACATTGGGGAGTGGCGTAAATATTATTTCGCACTGCTGCGATTTGTGTATCCACCAAGAAATGCATAACGAACATAGTTGTTGCGATTCTAACACGTATAAACAAGAAATAATAAATTGCTCTTGTTGCCAGAGTGCTAATGAAGTTAGTAATATCAACCATTCTATTACCGAACATAACAAGTGTAACAATAAGTTTTATCAAATTCCTATTGTAAATCACAGTAGTGTAGAAAATATTTTAGCACAAATTCAAATTATCACAATAATTAATATTGCTTGTTTAAACACTATTTCATCTGCTTTAGTAGAGTATCAATATCCAATTGACGAGATAAAAAAGCCACCTTCAGGTATAGATATTCTTATCTCAAACTGCACATTAATAATTTGATTAATTAACTGATCTTTAAAGTAACGCAAACTCTGTTGTTACTTTAATTACATGTTTTATTGTTTGGGTTTAGATTGTTATGAATCTTAATCTAAGCTTATCTTTTTATTAATTATTCAGTTTATATAATAATGACTAAAGTTCTATCTATTACCATTACATGGTTATTCATTTCGTGTTGTGGTCTTTTTGCCAAAGATATAAATGGCAAAGTGTACGAAGATAACTCAGGTAAAAAGCAACCTCTTATTGGCGCCAACGTTTTTTGGCATAACACAACAATTGGAGCTGCTACCGATATCAACGGGGATTTTAAAATTGAGCAACATAAATCGGCTCGTTTGCTTATTGCTACGTTTATAGGTTACATGGCCGATACTATTAAAGTGACATCCGATAATCAGGTTATTGAGTTTGTGTTGAAACCTAATACTCAATTAGAGGAGGTAGTTGTTTCGGCTCGACGTTCTGGTTCGCATTTAAGCAAAATAGAACCTATATTAACCCAGAATATTACTGGCGCCGAACTTTGTAAGGCTGCTTGTTGTAATCTTTCGGAGAGTTTCGAGACTAACGCATCTGTTGACGTATCGTTTAGTGATGCTGTGTCGGGGGCTAAACAAATTCATTTGCTTGGTTTGGCGGGTACTTATGTTCAGATGATGACCGAGAATATTCCAAATTTAAACGGACTGGCAACACCATACGGACTTGGTTACATTCCAGGTTCGTGGATGGAGGCAATTCAGATTTCTAAAGGAACGTCGTCGGTAAAAAATGGTTACGAGGCTATTACCGGACAAATAAATGTTGAATATAAAAAACCTTATAACAGCGAGAAGTTCTTTATTAATGCTTTTGCCAGTAGTTCTGGAAAATACGAAACAAACGTTAATAGTTCTGTTCTTATAAACGATAAACTGTCGTCGATGATTCTGTTTCATGCCGAAGATATGAGTGTTTCTCACGACGATAATAATGATGGTTTTGTAGATATGCCTAAAACACGTCAATACAATTTTATAAATCGTTGGCACTATAAAGTTGGCAAAGGTTACGATGCTCGTTTTGGTATTAAACTACTTAAAGAAGACCGCAGTGGTGGACAGATGAATCACGATAACTCTATGGGTGACAAATATAATATTGACATAAACACCAATCGTTTTGAACTATTTAGTAAGAGTAGCTACATATTTCATTCAAACAAAAATGCAAGTATTGCGCTTATTGCTTCGTTTACAAACCACGATCAGAAATCGGAGATTGGTTGGCGCCACTACGATGCAAATCAGAAAAGTATTTATACAAACCTACTGTTTCAGTCTAATTTAGGAACTGGCGATGTGCATAAATATGTTGTTGGATCTAGCTTTAAATACGATATGTACGATGAAACTTTTATAGGCAATAATACTTTGGCAAACATAATTGTTCCTGGCTTTTTTGCTGAATACACTTTTATGCCATCAAAAAACTTTACTGCTTTGGTAGGTGCTCGTGCCGACTTTCATAACGAGTTTGGAACGTTTTTTACTCCTCGTCTGCATTTAAAGTATAACCCATTTGAGTCTACTCATATTCGTACATCTATAGGAAAAGGCTTCCGACGCTCAATCCTTTTAGCCGAAAATACTCGCTATATTGCCAGTGCACGTCAATTTGTTATTCCTGCAAATCTCGATTTAATGGAAGAAGCAGTTAATTACGGAATAAATATTACTCAGTATATTAATATTGGCGATTCGCGTAAGTTATCGATCTCTGGCGAATATTATCATACTCAATTTTTAAATAAGGTTGTTACTGATTTAGACAGCAATCCAAACCAGGTTATCTTCTCTAATCTTAATGGCGATGCCTTTTCAGATAACTTTCAGATTGAGATGAATACTATGCCAATTGAGAACCTGGAGCTAACAGTTGCATACAGATATAACATTGTTAAGGAGACAATAAATGATATTCTTCAAGAGAAACCTCTTGTTAGTCGTTACAAAGGACTTTTTAATGTGTCGTATTCAACAAATATGAAGATTTGGCAATTCGATTTTACAGCACAGCTTAATGGAGGAGGGCGTATGCCTAACACCTCGTCTCTGCCTGTTGAATTCCAAAAGCCTTTAGAGTTTGATGCTTATCCAATTTTTAATGCTCAGGTTACAAAATATTTCCGTTGGGGAAGTGCTTATGTTGGAGCAGAAAACCTTGCAAACTATACTCAAGAGAATCCAATAATAGATTCGCATAATCCTTTTGGCAATAACTTCGATGCCTCAATGATTTGGGGACCTCTTCATGGTCGTAAGATTTTTGTTGGAATACGTTTTGCAATCAATAGAGACGAGAAATAATTTATCACGCAAAGACGCAGAGTCGCAAAAGAATATTAATAACTAATATATTGAAACAAATAATTACAACAAGATATTACATGGTTCACATAAAATCAGTATTTGTTAATTCAAAATCATAACGATTACGTCTTGGCGCTTTTGCGAGAAAAATAAACACTTTAATAAATAATAATTTAAAACTATGAGAAATTTAAAATTAGTATTGATGATTGCCTTTGTTGCATTGTCAACAGTTGCTTTTGGAGCAACAAAAAGCGAAAAGAAAACAGTTATTCTTAATGTAACTATGGACTGTGGATCGTGTGCTAAGAAAATACAAGAGCACCTACGCTTTGAAAAAGGAGTTCAGAAAGTAACATGCGACGTAAAAAAGCAAGAGGTAGAAATTATTTATAAAAGCGACAAAACTACTGAAGAAAAACTTCTTAAGTCGGTTTCTGATTTAGGTTATAAATCGTCTATTAAAAAGCCTGTATGTAAAACAGAATGCACTAAAGCAGAAAAGAAGAAAAGCTCTTGCTGTGGAAATCACGAACCAAATCTATAATCATTAATAATAACAACTAGAGCCTGCCAGATATTTCTCGCAGGCTTTTTTTTTACCTCATACTATTAATAATACTTCATAAATCATACCTCATAAATAAAATATTATCTTTGAAACTGCTAATCACAAAACAACAATTTATAGAATGAAAAAAATATTGGTTCTCTGTACAGGTAACTCGTGTCGATCGCAAATGGCCGAAGGATGGCTACGCTACTATGGTAAAGGGGCGTGTGAAGTTTATAGCGCTGGTATCGAGGCTCACGGATTAAATCCTTATGCCAAAAAAGTAATGATGGATGCTGTTATAGACATTACAAATCACACTTCTGATACTGTAGATAAATACCAAGATATTGAGTTTGACTACGTAATTACAGTATGCGATAATGCTAAAGAAAACTGCCCAGTACTACCTGGAAATGGAAAAATGATTCATCAATCGTTTCCCGATCCAGCTAAATTCGAGGGAACAGAAGAGGAGAAGATTGTAGCATTCTCTAAGGTTCGCGATCTAATAGAGGATTTCTGTTTCGACTTTATTGATAAAAACATAAAAAAGCTATCATAACTAATAATTAAAAACCAAAAAGAATGAAGAAAATACTTTCGGCAGTTTTGGCGGCTACTTTGCTTTTTAGCTGTAAGCCTACCCAAAACAGTAAGGTAGAATCGACAAATATTGACGAGACTACTGTTAAAGAGGTTACATCTCTGTTAAAAGAGAAGTATGGCGATGAGAACTCTTTTAGAATAGAAAGAGGAGTTAAGCAAGCGGCAGGTTTATGGCGTTCGTCTGATGGTTGTAAAGATACTTTTAAAGAGTTTTGCCAAACTCAGTTTATCTCTAGCCCTGATGAATTAAAGGTTGTTTTCGAGAAAATATCTCGAAACATGGAAATTATCAATGGTAATTTTAATTTAATTACTCTTGGTTTATTAGAGCCTGTTCACCTTGAAATTGGCGAGCAACATGCAATAGATAATGTTTTCGGATCGTTTAACCCTTATGCACACCTTAGTGAAGATTTGTACAAGAATAAACTAGCTTTTACAATTGCTCTTAATTTTCCTACATATTCGTTAGACGAAAAAACTAAGATGGGAGCTAACTGGAGCCGTTTAGAGTGGGCTTATGCTCGACTTGGTGATATGTTTACTTCGCGTGTTCCTGCAGCATTACTTCAAGATGTTACTACTGCCGAAACTAATGCAGATATTTACATTGCAGACTACAATATTTTTGTTGGTGAGCTTGTAAACGATAATAACGAGAAGCTTTTCCCTGAGGGAATGAAGTTACTTTCTCATTGGAATCTTCGCGACGAAATTAAATCAAACTATGCTGATAACGATAAAGGTTTGGAGAAGCAACGTATGATTTATCAGGTTATGAAGCGTATTGTTGCTCAGGAAATTCCTGCTAAAGTTGTAAATAGCGAAGAATATCAGTGGAATCCTTATTCAAATAAAACTTTTAAAGACGGTGAAGAGGTTGCTCTAGAGCGCGAGCCAGACAGTCGTTATCAGCAAATAATAAATAATTTTAAGGCCCTTAAAGAAGTTGATAAGTTTAGTGGCGATATGGACACATACATTAAGCGTAAGTTTGATGGTGAAATGGAGATCTCTCAACCAGATGTTGAGGCTTTGTTTGATAAATACCTTTCGTCGCCTGTTGTTAAAGATGTTGCCGAGTTAATTAAAAAACGTCTTGGTCGCGATCTTGAACCTTTTGATATTTGGTACGATGGCTTTAAAGCACGTAGTTCTATGGATCAGAATATGCTTGATCAGATTACTCAAAAGCGTTTTCCAAATGCTGCAGCAATGGAGAAAGATCTTCCAAATATCCTTGTTAAACTTGGTTTTACAAAAGAGAAGAGCGATTATTTAGCATCTAAAATTGCTGTCGATCCTGCTCGTGGATCGGGTCACGCATGGGGTGCACAAGCAAAAGGAGATAAAGCTCATTTACGTACTCGTATTCCTGCTTCGGGAATGAATTATAAAGGGTACAATATTGCTGTTCACGAATTTGGTCATAATGTTGAACAAACAATTTCGCTTTACGATGTTGACCATTATATGCTTAATGGTGTTCCAAACACTGCATTTACCGAAGCTCTTGCTTTTATCTTCCAGAAACGCGATTTGTTTATTTTAGATATGAAAGACGATAACCCAGAGAAAGCAAATCTTGAAACTGTAGATGCATTTTGGTCTATTTACGAGATTATGGGTGTTGGTATGGTTGATATGCAGGTGTGGAAATGGCTTTATGCTAATCCTAACGCAACAGCTGCTGAACTAAGAGTTGCTACAGAGAACATTGCTAAAGATGTTTGGAATAAGTATTATGCTCCTGTTTTTGGAATTCAAAACGAAACTATTTTAGGAATTTATTCACATATGATTTCTAATCCACTTTATTTGTGTGCCTATTCTTTTGGTCATTTAATCGATTTCCAGATTGAGCAATACATTGCCGATAAATCGTTCCCAGACGAGGTTCAGCGCATATATAAACAAGGTAGATTAATTCCTAATCAATGGATGCAACAAGCCGTTGGTGCTCCTGTATCGGTTGATCCTGTACTTAATGCCACAGCCGAAGCTGTTAAAAAAATTAACTAATTATAAACTTTCTATATTTAAAGGCATTCAGAAATGGATGCCTTTTTTTTGTTTGAGATTTAGCAACACATATTTATACTGTCTTTTATATCTTATCAAGCACAAATAATATCTGCTATAATCTGCACAATTTAAAAAACGTCAGTGCCAATAATAATCTGTGTTAGTTATAATAATAACTATGTAGTGACTTCAATTAGACTAAAATCAACTAAAAATCCATTAACAGTTGCGTAATTACAATAACTATTAATACATTTGCCGCATAATACAAAGACAGTTCGAAACCATCCTGTCTATAAAAAAAACTAGGACTCTTCAGGCGTTGTTACAATGGCCTGTATTTGTGTCTAGTTTATTTTAGGATGTTGTTACCGAATAGTCTTTATTAATATTTGATTAATAAAGAGATGAAGAAAGCAATAGTTTTACACTCAGGTGGATTAGATTCTACCACACTATTATATCACGCCAAAGAACTTGGGTACGAAGTTTATGCAATATCTTTCGATTACGGACAACGTCACGATAAAGAGATAGAGACTGCTAAAAATGCTGCTCGTATTGCAGGAGTGAAAGATCACAAACTTGTAAAAATTAATCTTGATGCTTGGGGAGGCTCAGCCTTAACCGACAAAAATATTGATGTGCCTAATTTTACAGGCAACGAAAACGAGATACCTGTAACTTATGTTCCTGCTCGCAATATGGTGTTTTTATCTATTGCTGCATCGTGGGGCGAGGCTATTGGTGCTCAAGATATCTTTATAGGAGTAAGCGAGGTAGATTATTCTGGTTATGTCGATTGTCGTCAGTCGTTTATTAAAGCCATGGAAAGTGCCATTAACATGGGTACTGTATCTGCTGTTGAACAAAATAAACCTTTCACTATACATGCGCCATTTATTAGCATGACAAAAGATCAAGAGATAATTCTTGGTACAAAACTAGGCGTTGATTATGGTAAAACATGGTCGTGTTACAATGGCGAAGATGAGGCTTGCGGTACTTGCGATTCGTGCGTTCTGCGTCTAAAAGCATTCGAAAAAGCAGGAATGAAAGATCCTTTGAAATATAAGATTTCAGATTCCAGCTTATAGGCTTTTGGAGCTTATTTCAACTTTTAACTTTCAATTTTTAACAGAAAAAAATCATGTACTACGTTACAAAAAGACTCGAAATATCGGCTAGTCACCACCTAACTTTAGACTACCCAAGTAAATGTACAAATGTACACGGACACAACTGGATAGTTAATATACACTGTAAAAGCGAAGTGTTAAACCATAATGGAATGGTTACTGATTTCTCTATTATAAAAGAGAAGATTATGGGAAAACTTGATCATGCAAATTTAAACGATGTGATAGAGATTAACCCAACAGCCGAAAATATTGCAAAATGGATTTGCGATCAGATTCCAAATTGCTACAAAGTAGAGGTGCAAGAGAGCGAAGGGAATACTGCTATTTATATTAAAGAGTAAGCTTCTATTTTACTATATATAGCTTTGCTTCTCAATAGAAAACTCTATAATATGCAATACAAAATAAACGAAATATTTCACAGCTTACAGGGCGAAGGGTACAACCAAGGACGAGAGGTTATTTTTATTCGTCTTTCGGGTTGTAATTTGGCTTGTGATTGGTGCGATACCGATCATATTTCAGGAGATACATTATCTGTTGAACAAATATTGCTGTCGGTGCAACAATATCCTTGCAAAAGTATAATTATAACTGGAGGCGAACCCTCAATACATAATTTGCAGCCATTGCTAACTGTTTTGAAAGAGGCTGGATATTGGATTGCTATTGAATCAAACGGAACTAATTGCCTTGATATTTATGGTCATTTAATCGATTATATTTCCATATCGCCAAAGTCGGTTACGATTCAAAAAAAGGCTGACGAGGTTAGAGTAGTAAACGATAATTTATCGACTGATGATTTATTAGTTGTTGAAAAACAGATAGTAGCAAGTAATTATTTTATTAGTCCTTTAGAGCAAAACGATCAGTTTAATATAAAAAGCAGCATCCAATTATTGGGTGAAATTAATGCTGTTTCTAATAAACATTGGAGTATAAGTCTTCAAATGCACAAATTGTCAGGAATTAGGTGATATTCATCAAACTGTTTTGACAATACAAAATTATTCGCTTAAGTTTGTATCGGTTTCAATCAGCTACGATAGATTATAGCATAAAAAGGGCATAAGCGGCGAAAGTCAATTATGCTTTTTTTTTGTCAATATTTTTGATCTATCAAACAAAATACTACAATCGTCTAAAAACAGTTTGACTTGCCAGATAAAGCATTACCTTTGCGCACTTAATAAAGAAAAGTATATATCAAATGATTTCAGTATCAAACCTATCTATTCAATTCGGGAAAAAACCGCTATATCAAGATGTGAATCTTAAGTTTACCCCCGGAAACTGTTATGGCGTTATTGGCGCTAATGGAGCAGGAAAGTCTACATTTTTAAAAATGTTATCGGGCGATCTTAACCCAACAAGTGGACATATTAATATGGAAAAAGGAGAGCGTCTTTCTGTTCTTTCGCAAGATCACTACGCTTTCGACGAATATACAGTACTTAACGCTGTAATGTGTGGCCACGATAAGTTGTGGAGCATTATGCAAGAGAAAGATGCATTATATGCTAAACCAGACTTTAGTGAAGAAGATGGTATTAAAGCATCGGAATTAGAAGATGTTTTTGCCGAAATGGGAGGGTGGAATGCCGAAAGCGACGCTGCCGAGCTTCTTAGTGGACTTGGTATTAAAGAAAGTCTTCACTACACTCTTTTGAAAGACCTTAGTGGTAAAGAAAAAGTGCGTGTTCTGCTTGCTCAAGCTCTTTTTGGTAATCCAGATAACCTTTTGCTTGATGAGCCTACCAACGACCTTGACCTTGACACAATTGGTTGGTTAGAGAATTACCTATCGAATTTCGAAAATACTGTGATTGTTGTTTCGCATGACCGTCACTTCTTAGACTCTGTGTGTACTCACACTGTCGATATTGACTTTGGTAAAGTTCAGCTATTCTCTGGTAACTACTCGTTCTGGTACGAATCGTCGCAATTAGCTTTGCGTCAGGCTGCCAATCAGAATAAAAAGGCCGAAGAGAAACGTAAAGAACTTCAAGAGTTTATTCAACGTTTTAGTGCCAATGTTGCTAAAAGTAAGCAGACTACTAGTCGTAAAAAGATGCTTGAGAAACTTAATGTTGAAGAAATTAAGCCATCAACACGTCGTTACCCTGGTATTATTTTTACTCCTGAGCGCGAGGCTGGAAATAATATATTAGAGGTTAAAGATCTTAGCAAACAGTTTGAAGGAAGCTATTTGTTTAAAGATGTTAACTTCACAATAGAAAAAGGCGAGAAGGTTGTTTTCCTTTCGCGCGATCCACGTGCTATGAGTGCTCTATTCGATATTATTAATGGCGAAGAGAAAGCTCAAACAGGTTCGTACGACTGGGGTGTTACAATTTCTACTGCATACCTTCCTTTAGATAATACAGACTTCTTCAACAATAATTTAACTCTTGTTGATTGGTTAGGTCAGTTTTCTACAGACACAAGTGAGAACTTCTTACGTGGATTCCTTGGAAAAATGTTATTCTCGGGCGACGATATTATGAAGAAAACGTCTGTTCTTTCGGGAGGAGAGAAGGTGCGTTGTATGATTTCGCGTATGATGTTGAATAATCCAAATCTAATTATTTTGGATAACCCAACAAATCACTTAGATCTTGAATCTATTCAAGCATTTAACAATTCGCTTATTAAATATCCTGGTACTGTTCTTTTTGCTTCGCATGACCACGAATTTATTCATACAGTAGCAACTCGTATTATTGAACTTACTCCAACAGGAACAATTGATAAGATGATGCCTTACGATGATTATATTTCTGACGATCGTATTAAGGAGCTACGCGAAAAAATGTACGTTTAATAATTGTACTTTATATATTTAAAGCCGAAGGAGAAATCTTTCGGCTTTTTTTTTAATAATTCAATACTTCTGCTAGACTGTGCAAACCTTCGCGACAGTGTCTTGAGCTAATGCTAAACTGTGCAAATCTTCGCGACAATGTCTTGGGCTAATGCTAGACTAAATTTTCTTCGCGACAGTGTCTTGAGCTAATGCTAAACTGTGCAAACCTTCGCGACAATGTCTTGAGCTAATGCTAGACTAAATTTTCTTCGCGACATTGTCTTGGGCTAATGCTAAACTGTGCAAATCTTCGC